>NZ_CAXBOC010000249.1:0-7916 GCF_963976465.1 uncultured Cyclobacterium sp.
ACCAACAGGGTAAGTATAAGCGGAATCGCTATGAAAACCTTGGTGAAAGACTCCACAATCTATTGAGATTATATCGCCATCTTTCAATTGATATTGACTTGGAAATCCGTGAACAACAACTTCGTTCACAGAAATACAAAGTGAAGCCGGGAAACCATTGTATCCTTTAAAGGAAGGAATGGCCTTGTTATCCCGGATGTATTCTTCAGCAATTTTATCTAAATAAGAGGTCTTTACCCCTTCTTTCACGTTTTTGGCTACTTCACCGTGCGCTTTTCCTAAGATCAGCGCACTTTCTTTAATTATTTCAATTTCTTCTTCAGACTTAAACTGTATCATATTTAAGCCACTGCATAACTTGAAGGATCATTTTTCATGTTTCCACTTTTCATCATGCCTTCGTAATGTCTCATCAACAAGTAACTTTCTATCTGTCGAAGTGTATCCAAGATAACTCCTACCATAATCAACAATGAGGTACCTCCATAAAATTGGGCAAACTCACTACTAACTCCTGCAATGATGGCGAATGCCGGCATAATCGCTACAAGGGCTAGCAAGATAGATCCTGGTAAAGTAATTCTAGAAATTATATTGTCAATGAAATCAGCTGTTGGTCCACCAGGCTTAATTCCTGGAACAAAACCGCCGTTTCTTTTCATATCTTCTGCAATTTGTTCCGGGTTAACGGTAATCGCAGTATAGAAAAAGGTAAAAAGAATGATCATTACAGCAAAGACAAGATTGTATTGCCAAGAGGTGAAGTCACTGAAGGTAGTTCCTATATAGGAGGCTATATCACTGTCTTCTGCCCAAATTTGAGCAATCAAAGCCGGCAAGAACATCAAGGATTGGGCAAAGATAATGGGCATCACACCAGAAGCATTCACTTTGATAGGAATGTACTGACGTTGTCCGCCATATACTTTGCCTCCAACAACTTGCTTGGCATACTGCACAGGAATTCTTCTGACTGCTTCTGTGAGTGCTACGACTCCTACTACAACGAAGAATAGAATGACAGCTTCTAGAAGCAATAACAAGATACCTCCGCCACCTTTGGATAAACTCTCAGAGATAATCGCTCCGGGAAGGGCGGATATGATACCAATCATGATCAACATGGAAATACCATTTCCTATTCCTTTTTCAGTAATCTTCTCGCCTATCCACATACAGAACATTGTTCCGGCGGTCAATAAGACAAGAGCAGAGGTCATGAAAAGGGTTTTATTAATAACGATGGCTTCATCAGGAATGGTGGCAGTAATATAGCCAACACCTTGAGCCAAGGTTATTAGAATGGTTAGCACTCTGGTAATCTGATTGATTCTCTTCCTACCGGACTCACCTTCTTTTTGTAATTTTTGAAAATAGGGTACGCCAACAGTCAGCAATTGCAATACAATTGAAGCAGATATATAGGGCATGATACCCAAGCCAAAGATGGACGCCCTACTGAAAGAACCACCTAAAAAGGTATCAATCAATCCGAATATACCAGAGGCAGCCTCTCCAAGGCGACTTGGATCAACACCTGGTAAGACGACAAAGGATCCTATTCTAAAAACAATTAGCAAACCAATTGTATTTAAGATTCTGATTCTTAAATCCTCAATCGAAAAGATGTTCTTTACTGTTGTAATAAACTTTTTCATGTATTAAATCTTATTTACAGATCCTCCAACTTTTTCAATCGCCGCTATGGCACTAGCAGAGAAACTGTGGGCACTTACATTTAATTTTGAAGTAAGTTCGCCTCTTCCTAGGACTTTTACAAGATCTTTTTTGGAAACTAAGCCATTTTCATGTAAAACATCAAAATCTATACTATCAATATTAAGCTTTTCAGCCAATTCTTGGATAGTATCAAGATTTACGGCTTGATAGGCAACCCTATTGTGATTAGTAAATCCAAATTTTGGTACCCTACGTTGAAGAGGCATTTGCCCACCTTCAAAACCTAGTTTGGTTTTGTAACCAGACCTGGATTTCGCACCTTTATGACCTTTAGTGGATGTACCTCCTCGTCCAGAACCCTGACCTCTACCGATCCTTTTTCTGGTTTTTGTGGAGCCTTCCGCTGGTTTTAATGTATGTAATTTCATTTTACTTAGATTTTCGATTGGTTTAAAAATTGAACAACTTCAAAGCCGGTCAATTTTAAACTTCTTGTACCTTAACTAGATGGCTAATTTTTTGGATCATACCTTGTAACTGTGGAGTATTTTCTTTTTCTACAGTTTTGTTGATCTTGCCTAATCCTAAAGCAGTAATGGTAGCTTTTTGGGATTTTGGTCTATTGATTGTACTCCGTATTTGAGTAATTTGTAGTTTTGCCATTTTCCTAACCGTTAAAAACTTTAGAAATTTTAACCCTTCTCTGTTGAGAAACAGCAATAGCATCTCTCAATTTCATAAGCGCTTCGATTGTCGCTTTAACCACATTGTGTGGGTTGGAAGAACCTTTAGATTTGGCAAGAATGTCTGTATATCCAGCACTTTCCAATACGGCACGCATAGAACCACCGGCCAATACTCCAGTACCAGGGGCAGCAGGTTTAATCAAAACCAGTCCGCCACCATACTTACCCAACTGTTCGTGAGGGATCGTACCTTTAAGCAATGGAACTTTAATCAAATTCTTCTTAGCATCTTCTATACCTTTGGTTATGGCATCTGTTACCTCATTGGCTTTACCTAAGCCATAACCAACGACTCCATTACCATCACCAACAACAACGATTGCAGAAAAGGAGAATCTACGTCCACCTTTCACAACCTTTGCTACACGATTGATGGCAACAACTTTTTCGGTTAATTCTGTATCTGTAGCCCTGATGGGTCTTTTACTTACTTGGGACATAATGATTAAAATTTAAGGCCTCCTTCTCTGGCACCTTCTGCCAAAGCTTTTACATTTCCATGATAAAGATATCCACTTCTGTCAAAAACAACTTCGTTCAACCCATTGGAAACAGCTTTCTCAGCCAATTTTTTACCAACTTCTTTAGAAACAGATACATTTACATTCTTAATAGCACCCAATTCCTTGGATGAGGCTGCTGCAAGAGTTTGACCTTTCAAATCGTCAATCAATTGTGCGTATATTCCTGTGTTACTTTTGAACACAGAAAGTCTTGGCCTGGCATCAGTACCTGAAATTTTCCTTCGGATACCTCTCTTAATTCTCAGTCTTCTAGTTTTTTTCTTGAAAGCCATCTTCTAATTATTTTTTAGCGGCAGTTTTACCAGCTTTACGTCTAATATTTTCACCTACAAACCTTACACCTTTACCTTTGAAAGGTTCAACTTTACGTAGTGATCTTATTTTAGCAGCTACCTGACCTATTAATTCTTTGTCGATACTCTCTAAAGTAACCAAAGGGTTTTTACCTTTAGGGGTTTCTGTTTTGACAGCAACTTCTTCAGGGACCATCAAAAAGATGTTATGTGAATATCCCAGAGAAAGCTCAAGAATTTGACCTTGATTTGTGGCTTTATAACCCACACCTACCAGTTCCAATTCTTTTTTGTAACCTTCGCTTACACCTATTACCATATTATTTAGCAATGAACGATATAGTCCATGCAATGATTTATGGCGTTTAGAGTCCGTTGGTCTTTTAATGACCAAGTTACCTTCTTCATTTCCTACTGCAAAATCAGGATGTACATCCTGAGTCAGCGTACCTTTGGGACCTTTAACAGTTATCTGATTATGATCAGCAACGTCTACAGTCACACCCGCAGGTAGATTTATCGGTTTTTTACCTATTCTAGACATATCAATTTATTAGTAAACGTAACAAAGCACTTCGCCACCAATTCCTTCAACTCGGGCTTCTTTGTCAGTCATCACTCCTTTTGACGTAGAAAGAATTGCAATTCCCAAACCATTGATTACTCTAGGAAGAGATTCTTTATCTACATATTTTCTTAAACCTGGCTTACTTACTCTTGTAAGGTTTACAATGGAATTAACTTTTGTTTGAGGATTGTACTTTAGGGCTATTTTGATAGTTCCCTGTGGTCCATCTTCAACAAATTTATAATTCTGAATGTACCCTTTATCATGAAGAACTTTAGTAAGTTCTTTTTTCATGTTAGAAGCAGGTATTTCTACTATCCGGTGAGTTGCCTTAATGGCATTCCTCAACCTGGTTAGATAATCAGCTATTGGATCAGTCATATTTGTATTAGTCTAACTACAAAACCCTAACGGGCCTGCAAAGTTACACAATGAAATTAAGAATAAAAACTATTATATAATTTTTACCAGCTAGACTTGGTTACACCCGGAATTTTACCAGCAGAAGCCATTTCTCTAAAAGTAACCCGATTGATTCCAAATTTTCTCATATATCCTTTCGGACGGCCGGTAAGTTTGCAACGATTGTGAAGTCTTACTGGTGAAGCATTTTTTGGAAGTTTATCCAATGCTTCGTAATCACCTGCTGCTTTAAGTTCCGCGCGCTTCTGGGCGTACTTGGCCACCATGCGTTCTCTTTTTCTTTCGCGGGCTTTTATCGATTCTCTTGCCATGATTATGCTTCTTTATTGTTATTTACGAATGGCATTCCCAGAGACTTCAACAATGCATGTGCCTCTTCATCAGTTTTTGCGGTAGTCACCAAAGTGATGTCCATACCAGAAATCCTGTTGACTTTCTCAATACTGATTTCAGGGAAAATAATTTGTTCTGTTACGCCCAAAGTATAATTTCCTCTTCCATCAAAACCTTTGTCAGAAATGCCTTTAAAGTCCCTTACTCTTGGAAGTGCGATACTTACCAAACGATCAAGGAATTCATACATTTTATATCCTCTAAGTGTCACTTTTGCACCGATAGGCATTCCATCTCTCAACTTAAAGTTAGAGATAGAATTTTTTGCTTTGGTTGCAACAGCTCTCTGACCGGTAATCAAAGTAAGTTCTTCAACACCTTGATCTACGAGTTTTTTGTCTGCTACAGCTGCACCAATACCTTTGTTCAATACAATTTTGGTCAACTTAGGAACTTCCATCACACTCTGAAATTGAAATTTATCTTTCAATTCAGATTTGATTTCGCTATCGAATTTTTCTTTTAATCTAGGTTTAGCCATTGATCACCTCCCCGGTTTTCTTAGAGTACCTTACTAATTTTCCGTCCTCATCCTTTTTTCTACCTATTCTAGTAGCTTCTCCACTTTTAGGATCCACTAACTTAAGGTTACTGATATGGATGGGAGCCTCTTTCTTTTCTATACCGCCTTGAGGAGAGTTGGTGGTTGGTTTGATATGTTTGGTTACCATATTCAAACCTTCTACGATTGCTCTTCTTTTGGCTCGGTCAACAGAAAGGATCTTACCTTTGTTGCCTTTATCATCTCCTGCGATTACCAATACGGTATCTCCGGTTTTGATATGCAATTTGGGTTGTTTATTAAATTTTCTTTCCATGATTACAATACTTCAGGGGCTAACGATACAATTTTCATAAACTGCTTTTCCCTAAGTTCCCTGGCAACTGGGCCGAAAATACGGGTTCCTCTAGGTTCGTCATTGTTATTTAAAAGCACAGCCGCATTGTCTTCAAATCGAATATACGAACCATCTTTTCTGCGGACTTCTTTTTTAGTCCTTACAATTACCGCTTTAGAAACGGTACCTTTTTTCATATTACTGGATGATAGGGCTGATTTCACAGTGACTACAACCTTGTCTCCAATAGAGGCATACCTTCTTTTGGTACCTCCCAAAACACGAATTACAAGTACTTCTTTTGCACCTGAATTATCCGCTACACTTAATCTGGATTCTTGCTGTATCATGATTTATAATGCCCTTTCTATTATTTCAACCAATCTCCAACGTTTGCTCTTACTCAGCGGACGAGTCTCACTGATTTTCACCAAGTCTCCTTGCTTACAATCATTGTTTTCGTCATGAGCCATGAATTTGGTAGTTTTACCAACAAATTTACCGTAAATAGGGTGTTTTACTCTACGCTCTACCGCTACGGTTATGGACTTATCCATTTTGTTGCTAACTACCTTTCCTATTCTTTCTTTACGAAGGTTTCTATCTGTAGTAGCCATTTTGTTTCTTATTTAGCTAGTTGTTTGGCTCGTAAAAATGTATTCAACCTAGCAACCAAACGCCTTGATTCTCTTATTCTATTTGGATTCTCTATAGGGGATATGGCATGAGCAAAACGTAATTTTGTCAAGTTCTCCCTCTCCGCTTCAATGCGGGTTTTTATTTCGCTCTCATTAAGAGCGTTGATTTCAGAATTTTTCATCAGCTTATGATCCAACGTAATCTCTACGTACGATAAATTTTGTGCTTACAGGAAGCTTTTGTTGTGCTAATCTAAGGGCTTCCTGTGCAACTTCCACAGAAACACCAGTAGCTTCAAAAAGGATTGTTCCCGGCTTGATAACTGCTACCCAGTACTCCGGAGCTCCTTTACCTTTACCCATCCTTACCTCTGCAGGCTTTTTAGTGATCGGTTTATCTGGAAATATTCGGATCCAAACTTGTCCTTCCCTTTTCATTGCTCTTGTCATTGCAATACGGGCAGCTTCTATTTGTCTCGAAGTGATCCATCCAGGCTCAAGGGATTTGATGCCGAAATTACCAAAGGCCAAAGTATGACCTCTTTGGGCAATTCCTTTGATCCTCCCTTTATGCATTTTTCTAAATTTCGTTCTTCTTGGCTGTAACATGATTGCTCAGTTAAGGATTTTTAGTTGTTTCTTTTTCTTCTCTTAGGCCCACCTTCTCTTCTTCTTCTGTTGCCTGAAGGAGCATTTCCTTTGGAATCATTGCTTAGCCCGGCGTTTGGAGACAAGTCTCTTTTACCGTATACTTCACCTTTGAAAATCCAAACTTTGATACCTATTTTACCATAGACAGTTTGTGCTTCAGAAAGCGCATAATCCACATCTGCACGAATAGTGTGCAAAGGAATTCTACCTTCTTTGTACATTTCAGACCTGGCCATTTCAGCACCACCTAATCTTCCGGAAAGTTTTACTTTGATTCCTTCAGCGCCTACTCTCATGGTAGCAGCAATAGATTGCTTCATCGCTCTCCTAAAAGAAATCCTGGCTTCCAATTGCTGTGCAATGGACTCGCCAACTAACTTAGCATCTAATTCAGGACGTTTGATTTCAAATATGTTGATTTGAATATCTTTATCTGTAATTTTCTTAAGTTCTTCCTTAAGCTTGTCTACCTCAGATCCACCTTTACCAATAACTACACCCGGACGGGCCGTTTGGATGGTTAGGGTAATCCTCTTTAGAGTCCTTTCAATAATTACCTTGGAAATACCTCCTTTGGGTATTCTGGCAAAGACGTACTTTCTGATATTCTGGTCTTCATAAAGCTTATCAGCGAAATCGCGTCCTCCATACCAGTTAGAGTCCCACCCCTTAATGATACCAAGCCTTAAACCAATTGGGTTAACTTTTTGTCCCATATTTTAGTTTACTTTTTCATTTGATTCAACAATATCAGCGGTAACATCTCCTTCAACGGAGTCTACTACTAGCGTTACATGATTTGATCTTTTACGGATTCTATGAGCTCTACCCTGAGGTGCAGGTCTAAGCCTTTTTAACATCCTACCTCCATCTACAGAGATGGTCTTTATATACAAATCGGCATCTTCAAGCTTTTCATCAGGGTTTTTCGCCTGCCAGTTGGCAATAGCGGATAACAATAATTTTTCGAGCCTGATAGATCCGTGATTAGGCGTAAATTTCAAGATGCTTAATGCCTGACCAACTTTTTTTCCCCTTACTAGATCCGCAACCAGACGCATCTTTCTGGGAGAGGTAGGAACATTGTTTAATTTTGCTATAGCTTCCATGATTATCTCTTTCCTTTATCTTTTTTGGCAATGTGTCCACGGAAATTCCTAG
>NZ_CAXBOC010000250.1:0-7900 GCF_963976465.1 uncultured Cyclobacterium sp.
TTTGACACAGCCAGCGGTATCTATTCAGCTGAAAAATTTTCAAGATCAATTCCCTATCCCACTCACAGAAGTAGTAGGAAGACAGCTTTATGTCACTGACTTCGGAAAGGAGATTGCAATTGCTGCAGAGAAAATTCTCAACGAGGTGTATGCCATAAATTATAAAACCCTTGCCTATAAAGGGCAGCTTTCCGGTCGGCTAAAAATCTCTATTGTTTCTACGGGGAAATATGTGATGCCTTATTTTTTATCAGGTTTTATAAAGCAAAACAAAGGTGTTGATTTGACAATGGATGTGACGAATAAATCAAGTGTTTTGGAAAGTTTGGAATTGAATGAAGTCGACTTTGCCTTAGTTTCTGTACTTCCCAAAAAATTAAAAATCAATAAAATAGCTTTAATGGAAAACAAACTCTTCTATGTGTCAAGTAGTAGCATGGAGATTAAAAAAAGCTTTACTAAGAAAAAGTTATTTGAAGAAATGCCCCTCATCTTTAGAGAGCAAGGCTCCGCAACACGAAATGCCATGGAATCCTTCATAACAAAAAACAACTATTCAGCTCGTAAAAAAATGGAGTTAACTTCCAATGAAGCAGTCAAACAAGCTGTCATTTCAGGATTGGGCTGCTCAATCATGCCGCTTATAGGCATAGGGAATGAATTAAGCAATAAGGACTTACAAATTATCCCTGTCAAGGGCCTACCATTAAGCACTGAGTGGAATTTAATTTGGCTTAAATCTAAGAAATTATCACCCGTAGCTTTGGCCTATATTGAATTTCTGAATAAAGAAAAAGAGCAAATAATTGATCAACAATTTTCTTGGGTAAATGCACTATGATTGAGCGACAAACAAGGCCGGTTGAACCCATGAATTGGGTCAAATACACTTTTTAGTCAAATTGATCTTTTATTTTTATTAAATAAGATGATCATTCCTTTTCCGTATTAAAAGTAACCACATTGGACCAATCACTCCAATTCAGGTTTTGATCTCGATAGCGAACCCTCCAATAATAAGTAGTATTGGGGTTCAATCGTTCCGTTTTTTCATCGGTTAAATCATCGTCTTTTTGTCGGTTTTCTTTATAATACCAGTTTTCAAATTGTTGCCAGCTCTCATAGGCTAAATTTTTAAAATCATTTGATTTTGAGACCTGCCAATGGGAAGCGGCATGAAAGGTTCCTGAATAATCGCTGTTAAATTTGCCGGCCTTTAAGATGGCTCCTTCTATCGGTACATTTGAACCAACGGGTGAAAGGGATTCAGGAGCAGATGGTTTGCGTTCTTTCCTCCACACGGTAATACTATCTCTCAACTCATTTTCCCTTTTCTCTATCGTGTTTCCCCTACTGATCCGCTTAATGGTAAATTTAGGGTCTTGCCTATTCCCATCTACTGACACCATTACAAAGCCATACTCATCCTGAGTAACCGTAAATTCATCATAATCCCTTCCTTCAAATTCACCCCAGTTATCTATGGCTCCACCTGCTGAAGCAACGTTAATCCAAAGGTGCTTGTGGTCTCTGGATTGCCCTCGAGAATAACCGTGAGTATGTCCAAAAAAGTGAATACTAGGCTTCCCTGTTTTGGTGGAAAACTGTTCCAATTCTGCCACAATTTTCCCGGTAAAATCCTCTTCCCCGGGAATCCAAAGTTCGGATTTGAAGGGATGATGTAATTGGGCAAAAACAAAATCAATTTTATCATCTTTCGCTGTGGCTGCCAATACGTTTTTCAACCACTCAAATTGTTCTCCTAAATCCCTATAACCATCATTCGAGTCCAAACCAATGACTCTTGTATTGCCATAATCTTTGTACCACCAATGTTCTGCATAGGCCGGAGTACCGTTCTCCGGCAAACTGAAGTATTTGAAAAAATACACCGAATTTCGCTCATGATTGCCGGGCACAGGGTATACCGGCACCTCGGAGAATAATTTTTCTGAAGGATTAAAAAACTGTTCTTTCCATTGGTAAAATTTAGATCCCGTTTGCACCAAGTCACCCGGAATAAGCACCATTGCCAAATTGTCCGGCAAAGATCCGCCAAACTCTTTTTCAAGATAACCGATAACCCCCTCGTTCACCACTTCACTAAATTTATCCGGTTGATTGTGATCATATTGCATGTCACTCATGGCTACCAACTTAAAATCTTCACCATCATTAGAAAAAGGAGGGGTTTTAAATTGAAAGATATCCGAAACGGCATCTCCTGTTCGAACACGGTAATAGTATTCAGTAAAACGATCTAAACCGGAGATTTTAACAGTATGTACCTTTACCTTATCAAAATTAATTGCCTCAGCAGTTCCTTTAGCAGTATTTTTTAAGTTGGGGCTTGTCCCCCATTCTACAATACTTTCCTCTCCTTCTGAAGTCTGCCACATTACAATAGCAGAATTGGGCTCTAAATCCTGCAAATATGGTTTAATCTCTATTTCTTGGGCTACTGATTGAAAGCAAATACATACAAAGAGGGTAAATAATGATTTAAAGGCCATTTTCTTTTTTTATTTATATACCATGTTTTGAGAAAAAGAGACTAAAAAAAATTTACATAGAAATTTATAATCCCTTACTAAGGTACGATTCTCCGAAGAAAACCAAATAAATATTCTTAAAATTACAGCAACAGCTTTACTTATTTACACCAAGAAATAGGTACATTTTCATGTATTTGGAATCTCAAGGCTTAATCTTGATTATATTCATTTACTCTTACCAAATAATGACTGCCTTAGGTCCCATTTCCCCATTAATAATAAAGCACTCTTTACTTTCCAATCACCGGGGCATCATCAACCATTCCATCTCATGCTTTAATTGAAATTTGATTTTCTCTGAAAAATAAAAATACTCGGTGCCACCCATAGAATAAAACTTAATATAAGCTTAAGCCAAGTAGACAAAAATAAATTTTTTTGTTATGTTTGATCCATTAACTAAAAAAATAACCTAACTAGCGGTCATGAAATTTACTTTAAGTGTAGAGAAACAAATGTATTTTTTGATAGGAATAGTTTTTATCTTATCATTTTCCTGCAATCCTTCAAATAATGGCCTTGTCTTGCCACCACAATCCACCATGGCTATAGATGAGGATGACACCCAGGATAGCATCCGGATCAAGGCGGCACACATAGTCCCTACAGAAAATCAATACAATGCACTCAAAGATGAATTCATTGCTTTTGTTCATTTTGGCCCAAATACATTCACGGCTAAAGAATGGGGTTCGGGCATGGAGGATCCAATGGTCTTTGACTTAAAAGAACTTGATACCGACCAATGGTGTAAAGCGATGAAAGCTGCCGGCATGACCAAGGTGATTTTTACGGCCAAACACCATGATGGCTTTGTTTTATGGCAATCAAGGTATACCAAACATGGCCTGATGTCTACCGGTTTTAGGAATGGTAAAGGTGATGTGCTGAAAGACCTCGCAGCCTCTTGCGAGAAATATGGCCTTGATCTTGGGGTTTACCTTTCTCCCGCCGATTTGTACCAGATCGAAAACCCTTCCGGCCTGTATGGAAATCTTAGTAAAAAAACGAAAAGAACCATCCCTAGAACCGTAAAAGGAAGACCATTTGAAAACAAAACAACTTTCGAATTCGAGGTAGATGATTACAACGAATATTTCCTGAATCAACTTTTTGAATTACTAACAGAATATGGCCCTATTAAAGAGGTCTGGTTTGACGGTGCCCACCCTAAAAGAAAAGGTGGCCAGACATATGATTACACTTCTTGGAAAACCTTAATAAGAAAACTGGCTCCTGAGGCTGTGATTTTTGGCAGACAAGACATCAGGTGGTGTGGCAACGAATCAGGACAAACCCGAGAAAAAGAATGGAATGTCATCCCCTACCAGGAAAACCCCAATCAAATGAATCGTTTTGCAGACATCACGGGAGAAGATGTTGCCGGTATGGAAAAATTATTCAAGGCCAATTATTTACATTACCAACCTGCTGAGACGAATACCTCCATAAGAGAAGGTTGGTTTTACAGAAACGATCACGAACAAGGAGTAAGAAGTGCTGATGATGTTTTTGATATGTATGAAAGGGCTGTTGGAGGGAACTCAATTTTCTTGCTTAATATCCCACCCAACACCCAAGGGCTTTTCCCAGATAGAGATGTAAAAGTGCTTGAAGAAGTCGGCAAGCGAATAAGAAATACTTACAGTAAAGATTTATTAATGGATGCCAAAGGCCCCAAAGAGGTTCTGGACAATGATGACCAAAGCTATCTTTTATTAGACCGGTCAAAATCATTTGAAATAAGTCTGAAAGCATCTGTAAAGATAAATCGATTGATCATTCAAGAAGCCATCAGGTCTCATGGTGAGCGTGTGGCAGCCTTCTCCTTGGAAGCGCTACTTGATGGGGAATGGAAAGAGATAGCGAATGGTTACAATATAGGCTATAAAAACATCCTCCGATTTCCTGAAGTTAGCACAGACAAACTTCGATTTACAGTGGATGAAGAAAGGTTTATCCCTGCCATCAATAAAGTGGCGGCATACCATTATGAAACTCGACCTCCACAATTAAACATTGAAAGAGATCTAAAAGGCATGGTTAATATTGAGCCAAAAAAAGTAGATTTTGGCTGGAAAACCTATGAGCAAGATATTGCTGGAAGCCTGAACAAAGACCTAAGCATCAGGTACACCCTAGATGGCACCGAGCCGAACACCGAATCTATGCTGTATGAAGGACCTTTTCAATTGGAACATGGAGAAGTAAAAGCTGCAGCCTTCGGCAAAAATGATCGTGGTACCATAGCTAAAGCCCTCTTTGGCGCTATTAAAGCCAACTGGAAAATTGTAGGCGCAAGTTCTTCTGAAAATAATCACGAAGCCTCCAAAGCAATTGATGGCAATAAAGAAACTTATTATAAGGCCAAAGGAAGAGAAAATGGTGGACAACAGCTTACGGTAGACATAGGTACCTCGCTCACGATAACAGGTTTTACCTATTTGCCACCTTCAGCAGACAAAGAAGGTATGATAGCCTTAGGAACAATTTATTATAGTTCAGATGGATCCAACTGGCAGCCACTGGAACATTTTGAATTTGGGAACCTTATCAATGACCCCTCTTTAAGAAGACATTACTTCAAAAAGCCGATTGAAACAAGGTTTATAAAACTTGAAGCCAAAAGAATTGCCGGAGGACATCGTTTCGCCGCAATAGCAGAACTTGGATTTTTGGTAAAATAGGGAGCAATTTAATTTTGACTGCAAAATTGAAAATAGCAGCGGAAACAATTTTCTGCTGCTATTTTTTTGCCCCAATTATTTTACTCGAAAAAACTTATCTATCTAAAATATCAATGGATAATATGCCCTGTGACAGTTCAGGAAAGAGTTTGAGTTCCGGCTGAACAATAATTGCGCACCCTAATATTCTAAGCCCACAAAAAAGTCCACTTGCAACTAATGCTACAAGTGGACTTTTGAGCTCCTCCTCTTGGGCTTCCCGATTCACTTTGATCTCGGGACACTTCCCGGTCGACCGGGATCAGATGCTCTAAATTATTTATGGGAGGTAAACCGTTTGGATTTTTGAGATATAACCATTAAATATTGTTAATTTAGTTTTTTAATATAATTATGGAAGAATTAGTAAATTTTATAAAAGGTTTAATTCAATCAGGCGTAGAAAGGTTGAAATTTCCAGTTTTCAATTCCTTTATTTTTTCTTGGTTGATTTTAAATTGGAAACCCCTGTTTATAATACTGTTCTCTAAAGAACCTATGGAATTAAGGATAAATCATGTTTCAATATATTATTCCAACATTTTTACGACCCTGATTTGTCCTCTCATTATTGCTATTGTCTACACTTTTGGATTACCCTACGTAAGGAAACAGTTATACTCTTGGTTCTCAGGAATTCATAAAAAAAACCGGACAGATAATTATGAATTTAAAAAAACTTCTTACACGGATAGAATTGATCTAGCAAGAAAGGAAGCTGAACTAAATTTAGCCAAAACGGGCAGCAACGATATTGCGGATTTACGTTCAAAATTATCTCTAACAAATTCTGATTTGGAGAAGGCTAGAAAAGAAAAAGAAGATTTATCTTCCCGGATAGAGGTTATGAATAAAGAAGAAAATTATTTTACCTCCAAAATTGGCGAATATGAAAGAAAATATGATGAAGCAAGTTATGTAATTGGCGAATTTTCGAAATATACTAATTCTGTATTAAAATTGGCAGAGGAAAAGATTAAGCTCACATTAGAATTAACTCCTCAAAATTTTGAAGAAATAAGAAATGACTTTTACAGGGTTTACGAACTAAAAATGGTTTTTGTAAATAATATCCCTTCATCAAGCTACGGTTATGACAAAGAAATTGAAAATATTCTAGACACTATAGAAATTTCAAAGCAAGACCTAAAGAGCACTATTGAATTTATTGCAAAAAGATCAAATGACCCAGATTTTAATTCTAAACCATCACATATTACACAATTATTACATCGTAATGTTTTATTTAAAGCGGAATCCCTATCCCGCACTGATTATGGGTTAACAGATCTGGGAATTGCATTACATGGGTATTTAAGAAAACAATAGGTAAACCGCATTTTTCTGTCCTCTCCATTTTTTAATCCACTCGGTACTTTCGGTAGATGGGCAAAATCAGTGTTTTCAGGCTTTGAATGATATGAGGGAACTATTCGAAAGAATCATATTCATCCTCGCCAAAAGTTGATTCAAAAAAAAGGAAGAAATATTGATCCTGAAAAAGCCTTTCAGAATAATAGATTTAAGAAACAATAAAAATGAAATTTGAAATCCTTTAATTCTTGACCCTGCATTACGAAAAAGCCGACTCTTGAGCCGGCTTATAGTTTTCAAAATGAATTGTCTTAGGTAGATAAGAGCCTCTTAGGCTTTTATCCAAGAATCAGATCTCTTTTCATGGATTTTTAGATTTTTAGATTTCTAGATAATTTAATTGTCTCAAAATTTAAGCCAATTTTTTAAATAATTAAAATGTTTTTTCTTGATCAACTCACTGATAAATCATCACCTGATTTGAATTTTTTCTCCGTAATACAATCACGCGAATTGAAATCATGGCTAAAAGTACTACTTAGCCCTGATAGAGAATGTTTGGCAATAATGCTCAGTCGAATGAATGATGAATCATCAACCCATTCTGTCTCTAGATCATCTGGAGTACGTAGCCTTACTGCATGTAAATTATGTGAATCAAATACGC
This sequence comes from uncultured Cyclobacterium sp., assembly GCF_963976465.1. Classification (NCBI taxonomy): domain Bacteria; kingdom Pseudomonadati; phylum Bacteroidota; class Cytophagia; order Cytophagales; family Cyclobacteriaceae; genus Cyclobacterium; species uncultured Cyclobacterium sp. The sequence continues at coordinate 7,263 of NZ_CAXBOC010000250.1, forward strand.
TGCTTTTAGCCATAAATGCCAAATAGTCGTCTTTTAACTTAATGTCTCTACCACGTAAATTCCTACCGTTAGTATCTCCAACCGGTTTATACATACTTATTTCGATCCTTACATCAAACACCTCTGTATCAGTCTTATTAACGATTTTGAACCAATAAAAGGTTTCGCCATCTAATTTATTTTTACAAATAAAATTTGAAACAACAATTTTTGGCCGTTTTTTGCTCAAATATAAGGACAAAAACAAATAAGATGCCGCTAATCCTGATAAAATCCCTGAAACAACCCCGATTCCCAAACTGAAGATAATTCCCTCCATAGAAATTTACTTATAAAAATTGATAAGGCTAAGTGATAAACTAATCAGTCTGTATCATCTATCTTTCTGAAATGTATGGTATTTTAAGATCACTTCAAAACTTTTTTACATTTTTATTAACTTCATTATAGCATTGAAAATTTGGAAGTAGCCAACTTTCAGCTTCCTAATTCATTAAGTTTCAACCACCAATATTCCTATTGTGGCGAATTTATCGATCACCTCAGAATATAAGATATAGAGATAATACTGATCCATAATAAAAAAAGCCAACACTTTCTGTGTTGGCTTTTGCTCCTCCTCTTGGGCTCGAACCAAG
>NZ_CAXBOC010000251.1:0-7890 GCF_963976465.1 uncultured Cyclobacterium sp.
CTATGGAATTAAAAAGAATCGACAATATCTGGCATTTCTTTGCAACCCAGAATCAATTGTTTCTGAAAAAAGAAATTGATACAAGGGTGCTTTATGTATTTAAAAAAAATAAGATCAAACTATTGCATTCCTTTAACCCAAACTTTACAGCACATTCAAATTTAAGCATTGGTCCGGAAAACTTTGAAATGGCTGTGGAAACCTATGCTGCCAGCCAAAAAAGATTTGGTCTTCCCTCTCCTGTTAATCTACAGCAACGTATATTTTTCCCTAAGGAATTACTTGTTTTATCCTCTAGATTTTCTTTCGTAGTAGAAAAAGATCGATTTAAAAACATTAGGGTTACGCTGGAACCATTTATTCCAAAAACCATCAAAGATACCAGCTCCCCTATTAACCTTATTTGTGAAACCCTTTGGTCCTTCAGGTACTTCTCAAATACCATCAAAAACTAAAGTGAGGAGGCTATTTTTAATAAAATTTAAGAAAAATAAAATTTTACCAAGGGATACTTTTTAACTTTGAGCATGAACAATACCAAAGAAGAAAATAACTTTCCAATATTTACAATGGCCAACCGAGGCATCCTGCTTTTATGCGGTATTTATACCATTGCATGGGCCGGACTTTTTAAATGGTTTGGCCCTGCTTTATTTTCTTGGCTAGCCATGCAAAGCGATTTCGACACCATGATGAATACCGGATGGTATGGAACAATAGGAATCATTGCCGGTGTACTCCTCTTTCTTTCCGCTTTCTATCCTGTAAGCTGGATTTATCTATTAGCAATTGGTCTTACCGGGAAACTTATTTCCATCATTTCTTTTCTATTGGTTTATTTGCCAAATTTGGAATGGAACAAAAGAATTGGATTTCATTTATTCTTCAATGAGTCACTATTTTTACTCCTAATAGCAGCAATGCTCTGGAAAGCATGGAAAGTAAAAAAGTACTTGGCAACGCTCCCTGATTAAGAAACTAAATTAAGCTTTTTTCAATTGCTATTTCTCTGTCTTATCAAACCAATAGGGATGGATTAATTGAAACAAAAAAGCCAACCCTATTGGATTGACTCCAACTATAGAATAAGGATTAACAAAAGAATAATAATTATGGCGCCGGTAGAAATGTACACTCCTCCCCCTAAACCTTTTGACTCCTTATTTATCTCTCTTAATTCTTTTCGGACTTCCTTTCTTTCACTTTTTTCCATAGAACTAAAATCCATGGCCTTGATTTCCAAAAAGCGATTTTCCAACTGATCCAATCTTGCTTGGTCTTCAGGACTTAACTCTTTCTTGTTGGGTTCCGGACCTTCCTCTTTGGCAATGGCTGAGGGAACAAACGAGACAAAGAGCATCAATACGGACAAAGAATAGGCAATTTTTTTCATTTTATATAATTTGGATTAAACATTAACTTTTCATCCAAGTCTAACATCGTTAAACTGATGAAAAATATTTAATACCAATAATCTTACCAATTTTATCAAATTGCACAGCCAAACTTAGGCTGGTAAATAAACTTTTTATCAAGGAAACAATAGTTTCAAACCTTTTTGATATTATTTGGGTGCTTTGCCACTTATTAGTAAAACAGCTCAAGTGGTAACAAGTCTCTTGGGGATTCCGGCTTAAAATTCATTAACTTGGATTAAATTTGTTGGTATATTTGCTCTCTATACGAAGCGTGAAAATCAAAAACTTACCTGAAAATGTCTAAAGGCGATAAAAAATTATTCTTACTGGACGCTATGGCTCTGATTTACAGGGCTCATTTTGCTTTCAGCAAAAATCCAAGAATCAATAGCAAAGGATTAAATACAGGAGTCATGTTGGGTTTTACCAACACCTTGTTGGAAATCTTAGATAAAGAAAAACCCTCACATATAGCTGTAGTTTTTGACACCCCGGCACCCACCTTTAGACACAAGCAATTTGAGGCATACAAAGCCAATAGACAAGAACAGCCAGAGGACATCAGCATAGGTATCCCATGGGTCAAACAAATCGTAAAGGCCTTCAACATTCCTACCCTTGAATTGAACGGTTATGAGGCCGATGATATCATAGGCACCCTTGCAAAGCAAGCTGAAAAAAGTTCTTATACTGTATACATGATGACCCCGGATAAAGATTACGGGCAACTGGTAGACGATCATATTTTCCTTTATAAACCTGCTTTTATGGGTAATGCTGTAGATGTGATGGGCCCCAAAGAGATTTGTGAAAAATGGGACATAGAAAACGTTGATCAGGTTAGAGATATTTTGGGTTTGATGGGTGATGCTGTAGACAATATTCCCGGAATACCGGGAATTGGAGCCAAAACAGCAGTAAAGCTACTCAAGCAATTTGGAAGCGTAGAGGAGCTGGTTAAGAACACCGACCAATTGAAAGGCAAGCAAAAGGAGAATGTCGAAAAATATGGGGAGCAGGGAATATTGTCTAAGGAGTTGGCGACCATTATCCAAGATGTGCCCATTGAATACCATGCGGATGATTTTACTGTTGAGCCTCCGGATGAAGAAAACCTCAAGGCCCTTTTTGCAGAACTTGAATTCAAAACTTTGACAAAAAGAGTTTTTGGTGAGGGTGTTAAAAAGTCAAAGGTAAAAGTAGACGAACAATTGGGTTTGTTTACAGGGAATGATAGCAAGGCAGATACAACTACTGAAATTGCTGAGCAAGCCCCTCCCATCACGGAGACAGAAGCGCTGGACACCATATTCAGTCGCCCTCATGATTATCATAAGGTAGAAGGAGAGGCAGCCATAGCCGACCTGGTGGAATACTTATTGAAGCAAAAAGAGCTATGCTTTGACACCGAAACCACCTCCCTCAATCCCAATAATGCCCTATTGGTAGGGATTTCCTTTGCTTATATTAGTTCAGAAGCTTACTATATCCCTTTTCCTAAGGATAAAGAAAAGGTAAATGCTATTTTGACTCAACTACGGCCGGTATTCGAAGCAGAACATATTTTGAAGATTGGGCAAAACATCAAATATGACATCTTGGTATTGATGAACTATGGAATTGCTGTCAAAGGAAAGCTTTATGATACCATGTTGGCGCATTACCTTATAGAGCCCGAAGGGAAACATTCCATGGACTGGTTGGCGGAGCAATACCTTAACTATAAGCCTGTTTCTATAGAAAGTCTTATTGGTAAAAAAGGTAAAAACCAAGGCAATATGGGAGATGTGGATCCGGATGAAGTGGCCCCTTATGCCTCTGAGGATGCAGACATTACCCTTCAATTAAAAACCAAGTTCGATCCAATCATCAAAGAAAACAAACTGGAAAAGCTTTTATTGGAAGTAGAGAGTCCTTTGATCGATGTTTTGGCAGCCATGGAGTTTGAGGGAGTTAAAATTGATACGGAAAGCTTAAAAGAAATGTCTCTATCCTTGGAAAAGGAAAGCAAAGAAATTGAAGCCAAGGTTTATGAAATGGCAGGAGAAACCTTTAACCTTGCTTCCCCTAAACAGCTTGGAGAAGTACTTTTCAACAAACTCAAATTGGATGCAAAAGCCAAGAAGACCAAAACCGGTCAATACGCTACCGGAGAAGAGGTGCTTAGCAAACTGGCCGGAGAGCATGAAATTGCACAGGCCATTCTGGACTTCAGGCAGATGGTAAAACTTAAGTCTACTTATGTAGATGCCCTCCCTGCTTTAATCAATCCAAAAACCAACAGAATCCACACCACTTACAATCAATTTGTGGCAGCTACTGGTAGACTCTCATCCATCAACCCCAACCTTCAGAATATCCCTATCCGTACAGAAAGAGGTAGAGAAATAAGGAAAGCCTTTGTTCCCAGGGACGAAAACCACCTTATCCTCGCAGCAGATTATAGTCAAATTGAGTTGCGAATAATGGCTGCATTCTCTCAGGACGACTCAATGATAGAGGCATTTAAACAAGGCCGTGACATCCATGCCACCACTGCTGCTAAAATTTTCCAGGTTCCGCTGGAGGAAGTTTCTGGAGACATGCGGAGAAAAGCCAAAACGGCCAATTTTGGAATCATTTATGGTATTTCTGCCTTTGGCTTGTCCCAGCGACTAAAAATCCCCAGAGGGGAGGCCAAAGAGATTATAGATGCCTACTTCAAAGAATTCCCCGCTGTAAAGGCTTATATGGACGAATGCATTGAAAAAGCACGAAAAAATGAATACGTGGAAACCATCCTGGGTAGAAGACGATACTTGCGAGACATCAATAGCAGAAATGCTACCATGAGAGGCTTTGCTGAAAGAAATGCCATCAATGCCCCCATTCAAGGTTCTGCTGCAGACATGATTAAATTGGCCATGATCCATGTGCAAAATTGGATGATTAAGGAAAAACTAAAATCCAAAATGATACTTCAGGTTCATGATGAATTGGTTTTTGATGCACACAAGGATGAAGTAGAACTTTTGAAAAAAGAAATCCCTCAACTTATGGCCAATGCCATTAAAATTGATGTGCCACTGGAAGTGGAAGTAGGGGTTGGAAAAGATTGGCTGGAAGCGCATTAATCTCAGATCAGTCAACAACAGCATTTATAAGAATGAATCAGTAAAAGCTCAAAAAAAATATCTGTGGCTAAAATAAAGACTTCCTTTTTTTGTCAAAATTGCGGTGTAGAAAGCCCAAAATGGACCGGAAAATGCCCTTCCTGTGGTGAATGGAACACTTTTGTGGAAGAGGTCGTACAGAAAGAAGAAGCCCAAAGAGGGAGCTGGAAAGCAAATAATAAAAGCACTAAAAAGGCCAATCAACCCAAAACGCTGGGAGAAATAACTTTTGAAGAACAATCTCGCTTGATTACAGGAGATATTGAGCTAGACCGGGTGCTGGGCGGAGGAATCGTACCCGGCTCTTTGGTGCTTATCGGTGGAGAACCGGGTATAGGGAAATCCACATTGATGTTGCAAATCGCACTAATGCTTTCAAAAACCAAGGTGCTGTATGTTTCAGGTGAAGAAAGTGAAACGCAAATTAAAATGCGAAGTGAGAGGATGCAACACCATTCAGAATCTTGTTATGTACTTTCAGAAACTAAAACCCAACAAATATTTCAGCAAATAGAATTGCTCAAACCGGAACTTCTGGTCATAGACTCCATACAAACGCTCCATAGCCAATATGTGGAATCCGCTGCCGGCTCAGTTAGCCAAGTGAGGGAATGTACGGCTGAATTGATGAAATTTGCTAAGGAAACGGGAACCCCCGTCTTTTTAATCGGACATATTACCAAAGATGGCACGATCGCCGGTCCTAAGATCCTTGAGCATATGGTAGATACTGTCCTGCAGTTTGAAGGAGACAGGCATTTAAGTTATAGAATCCTCCGCACCTCCAAAAATAGATTTGGATCTACCAATGAATTGGGCATCTATGAAATGCATGCCAACGGACTTAGGCCTGTTACCAACCCTTCAGAGATATTGATGACCCAAAGAGAAGAGCAATTAAACGGCGTGGCGATTGGCGCCATGCTGGAAGGGAATAGACCTCTGCTGATTGAAATTCAATCACTGGTCAGCCCGGCCACTTATGGCACTCCTCAGCGGAGCAGTACAGGACATGATGCCAAGCGGTTAAATATGTTGCTGGCAGTATTGGAAAAAAGAGGTGGCATGCGCTTGGGGCAGCAAGATGTGTTTTTAAATATTGCTGGTGGCTTGAGGGTGGATGACCCGGGGCTGGATTTGGCTGTGGTGGCTTCTATCATTTCATCCTATGAAGACAAAGCGATCGATCCGGGGATTTGTTTTGCCGGAGAAATTGGCTTGGGTGGTGAGGTAAGGGCAGTCAATAGAATTGAAAACCGAATCGCGGAAGCGGCTAAAATGGGATTCAAAAAAATCATGCTTTCCAGATATGCCATTAAAGGGCTGGAATTAAGCAAATACCCTATAGAAGTGCTTGCTGTAAGTAAATTGGAAGAAATGTACCGACATATATTTCTATAGTCGGTACATGATGATTTCGTTTTTCTTTATATTATTCAACAGCCCTAAAGAGGGTCATTTCTTAAAAAAAACTATTTTATTCAGGTTTCTTAGCACCAAAAGCTGCAAAGCAACAATTTTTATGGAGCACCTCTATGCCGGTAAACCCTACTTTTTCCATGAGATTAAGTTGAAAAAGCAAAGATCTTGGGCTGTCTTCTTTTTCTATATACGCAAATACATGTTTTCGGTATTCAGGTCCTTTGAGCTTTTCCAAATAGCTACCATACCAATACCACATCATTTCCTGAATTTCAGGAACATCATGGTGCACCAAATCTGATATCCAAAATGTACCACCGGGTGCCAGCAGGCTAAAAATCTTTTTAAAGTTTTTTTCCCAATCCTTTTCTTCTCTAAGGTGGTTCAGCACTGCAGCAGCCACAATTATATCATATTTCCCTTCTTCTAACTTTGCGTGCCGTAGGTCTCCTTGGATGGTATTTACCTGTCCTGTTGTTGCCCATGTCACCCTGTCTTTGGCTTTGGTTAGCATGGGCTTACTTAAATCCAGCAAATCACTATTAATCTGGGGGAAATTTTCCAAAATCTTTAGACTTAGGTTTCCGGCACCACAGCCAATATCCAATAAATTTTTGGCTTTTGGGTTTGAAACTTTGGTCGCATGTGCTATCAAATTCATACACAATGGAGCATCCATTGTCGCTTGTTGGCCTGTGTCTAAATTGGAAAAACGTTCTACATCTTGATCAAATCTTTCTTTAATTTCCTTTACACTAGACTTGTGTTGCATGGTCTATTTTTTAGGGGTTTATTTAAACTAAACATTCTTGATTTTAGCCATTAAAAGCTACAATAACAACATTTTTTCAACATTCTACAAATCCAAAAGGAAAACAAGACCCCATATATTCCTGTATATGAACATTTTAAATCTTACAACTTTTTATCGAATCAATTGCCAAAAAGAAAAATCTTCTTGTTCCAACATTACAACTTGACCATTTACTATGGCAATCTTTCGCTCTCCTTCCTCGGTCAGATAAAACAATGAAGGTTCATCTAAAGTAGTAGTAAAGTTTGGCTCATTTCCTTCCGTAAACACCACAATGGGCAATTGGTGGACTTGCCCTTGGTTGGCTTTATTAGTTGCAACAGCTAAATAACCTTCTGAAAGTAGATCCATGGCCTTCCCTTGAGTCAACTTTTCCATAGGAATTTCCTCTTTCCAAATTTTTCCTTTCTCCAAAACCATACCACTTGCATCAATTTCTTTGTATCCATGGTAAACCGATAAATCTCCCAAATCCACAATATTCCCTTTCATTAGAATAAGGCTATCTAGGAATCGCTCACTACTTTTAATTCCTATATCGGTACGATAACTATTATCACCGGCCACAGTTTCTACATTTCTAATCAACAAGTCCATCAGCTTGGAATCATTTTCAGGAATCGCTATGTACTGTTCCTCTGTGTATTTAAGGTAATTTTCTGTGGCAATACCATACAAGGCATCCAATAAAATCATAAAATTTAACTGACGAATAAATTGCTTTTCGGGATCCCCGGGATAAGCTCCAGATTCAATCAATATAGTGCTCGTCCCCCACTTCTGGATATTGTCACCAAAAGCCCTGGGTTCAAAACTATCGTCATATTTACCTACCTGCCCCGGAATAAGTTGCTGCAACAAGCGGTTCATTCCAACAATCACCTTCATGGCCTTACTTCTCACAGCATTCACTTCTCTTGCTTTATTATAAGCTGGAGCTAGAAAACTAATGGTGGCCGGAAGAGAACTCCCCTCCACATTATAATACCTGTTCTGATCGTGCAGATTAAAGCCAAAATCGGGACTAAATTCATCCCTTGCCTTTTTCAGAATGATGCCTTCAGGGCTGCTTTGTCTAACGGCA
>NZ_CAXBOC010000252.1:0-7881 GCF_963976465.1 uncultured Cyclobacterium sp.
TTCTTTTTCACGAGAAATACCCAAGGCTGTGATGACTACTTCATTCAGGCCAACAGCCTCCTCGGTAAGCGTTACATTGATAATGGACTGTGTACCTATTGTCACCTCTTGTGTTTGGTAGCCAATGTATGAAAACTGCAACGTCTCAGCACCGGCCGGAGCTTCAATGGCATAATCACCATCGAGCTTGGTTACGGTACCGTTAGTTGTCCCTTTGGCTAGAACGGCAACGCCAATAAGCGGAAATCCCTCCGAATCTGTTACGATGCCAGTGATAGTCTTGCTCTGAGATTGTTGAGCAAATACGTTATTACTGTTAAACAATGCAGTTTGAAGCATTAACATAATCAAGCACAACCGCAATACTTGATTCGTTTTATTAGGAAGACCGGTTAAATCCTCACAAAATAGATGTTTTTTCATTTTTTTGATTTTCTTAAATAAAAATATTTTGACTCTTTGTGCCCTTCATTGAAGTGCTAGCTATAGTTATTTTAATTTGTTTGGTTTTATGTCATAGGCCTACTATTGTTTTTTTTAAGGTTTATTTATTAATAATATATCGGGTTTTAAGGTCGAAAGCGGGTGAAAACTTTTGACCACTTGCTTAAATTTTCGGCAAGATTGTAATTACAAAACCAAATGCAAGAGCTGATTTTAGAATTTCTACAATCATCATTATTTGATAATATTTGAATAATTTTTTGTTTAAATAAGGGAGGTAATTCCTGAAAATTAGCTTGATTTATTAATAAAATAATAGCATCCTTTATTGGGAGGAGTTTATATTTGTTTTTACTTAAATAAGTCCTTAAACCAATTCTTGGTCAGGAATAGATTCTAAAAATCCAATACTTCAAAATGGACTAATCCTGAAAAATGCTAGGATATACAATATTAAAACTAGGAATATTGTTAAAATTTTATTTTTAATGTTTTTGAAAATTTCAGAAAGATACTGTCAAGAAATCTTTTCAATGTTTTGACAAAGAATTTAAAGGATGAGGTTCAGCTTTCTGTTTTTTAATAATTGGAATAATTTTCAATCCATATTCTCAATAAAAGGAAGAATTTTTATTGTTTAAACGTGATTTTAAGCCAATTACAGAAGATGATATATTTAAAGATGTGCAATATTATCACTGGAGTGACTCTATTATTAAAAGAGTATGTGACCTTTACCTCATGTTTTACTCCAAGTGCCAAGTTAATATTTCTGCCTGACGACATTTTCTAAAATTGCCTATGTCACCTTGCAAAGCCCTAACGGACCTTGGAAATACAAAGAAACTGTTTTTAAGGGTAGGGTAAAGGTTACTGGGATGCCATTTCAGCACACAAACCTAAATTCAAGTTTTTTGAGGGCAAGTATTACCTTTACTATATGGAATATACGAATGAAGATCTAATGGCTACAAATGGTAAATCTTTGGGTCAAAGCATATGGCGTAAAAGGCTAAGGGAAAACCAAAAGACTGGTGTGGCATTTTCTACTTCACTAGATGGCCCAAGGGAAAGGCTGGATCCCCCCTCATCCAGCTTTTAGGTCCCATTATCACGATAACAATAAACCTAGCCATAATTAAGGGAGAGGGTGAACCTTATCCCTTAGTTGTAAAAGGTGATAAACCAAACGATGATGATTTTGTGAGAAACCAAACAATTGCTATTTCAAACTCACCCCTAGGCCCCTTTAAAATGCAACCGAATCTCGTGATAAATCAAGAGTAAAGAGGATAAGTCTCTATGGTACGATTCGGTGAATCAAAAATTTTATGGCTTTTTCCATGCACATGAATTCATAAGTTTGGTATATTCATCTGACGGAATTAATTGGAAAAAACCTTCAAATTTTAAGGTACTAAAAAAAGAAATCCCCATAGCTATTGGTGATTTTATTCAACCTGACAGCCTGGCAAGTCCTTTTATTTTTTTTGAAAACAATCTGCCAAAAACCTTGTGCTTGGCAGTAAAAAAAGAGGGCCAATCTATTACAGTATTTTTACCTATTGGTTATATTAAAATCTTTTGCAAAATAATCAAAGGTAATGACCACTTGACTTGAAGCCGATTTGCCTGCCGATTTTATTTATTGAATGGATAATTATTAATACCCAGAACCATATAATGACCTGGCGGCTTCTTCATATTTATCTCCGGATTTCCAAAGTGGCTTTTTCGGATCATTGGCAATTTTCTCAGCAGAAAGAATATAAGCTTTCCAGTATTTGAAGGCGTAATCCAAATCAAAATTGTCTACTTGATCAGAAACTTGATGGTAATATTTTCCTATTTCCGCGTCGAATGCAGTAAATCCTAAACTAAAAGTAGGGGCAGGAATGCCTTTCTTGGCAAAGCTTACATTGTCAGAACGGTCATATAATCCCTGCTCCGGTGAGGGGTCGGCAATTGCTTTCAAACCGAAATCTTTTGCTGCAGCTGAAATATGATGATCTACTGAAGATCTACCCAAACCAATGATGGTAACCAAGCTGGTGTCGTTATAGCCCCCGTTATCTATATTCAGGTTGAAAACTATATTCTTTAAAGGTAAAGGCGGATTATCAGCAAAATACGAAGAGCCTAGCAATCCTTTTTCTTCAGCCGTCCATGCACACAAAAGAATCGATCTTTTAGGAGGATTTTCTCCAAAATAATTGGCTGCTTGGATCAAAGCTGCTGTTCCTACTGCATTGTCCCTTGCCCCGTTATAAATGGAATCGCCTTCAGCATTGGGTTTGGTAACCCCCAGATGATCGTAGTGGGCTGAAAGCATCACATATTCATTTTTTAATTGTGGGTCGGTTCCTTCGATAACAGCAATCACATTTCTTCCCTGAATTTTTTTATTCCGCTTACCTTCTATTTTAATTGACATTTCATTTTTGCCGGCAGCAATGGATTTAATAATTTCTCCCTTCAGATCTTTCATCCAAAGGTAGGGTAAATTATCATTGTTTTCCGGGTCTATATCTAGGGTCAATTGGGATTTGTTAAGGTAATTGACCAACATCCTCCAAGGAGTGGTAGGAACATTGTACATTTCTATTAAACCAACGGCACCTTTAGACTTGGCTATGGCTAGTTTCTCTCTCCCGGCTTTAAAAAGAGCTGTAGGTGTGAGCCTATTTGGTGCACCTACCCTAACCACTACCCATTTTCCTTTGACCTCTTTATTGGCATAATCTTCTTCAAAACCATAGCCTGCAACCACCATCTCATATTCTCCGGAAAGGTCCTTTCCCCCCAAGACCAGCAGGTTTTCTCCATGTTTAAACCTGGAACCTTTCCATTTTAAATCCCCAACAGTAGGAGGTGAGGAAGAAACAAAAGGTATATATTGGTAATAGGCATTCAATGTAGTGAGTGGATGGGCCCCGTATTTTTCAAATTGATTGGCAATATAATAGGCTGCAATATCAATTTCAGGACGCTCAGGGTCTCTACCTTTTAATTCATCTGAGGCAAGAAATTTGAAATGAGACAGGGCCTCAGCTTTTTCAATAACCTTATCAATTTGTGTTTTTTGTGCCATCCCTTGAAAACAGACTAAGGCGAACAAGGATGAAAGAAGTATGGACAGTGAATGCTTAAACTTTGTCATAGGTGTTTTTTTAGGCTTGAATACAATTATACTAATTGATTACTTATTTCCTTCTCCGGCCAATTAAAATCTGCCATAATTCTACGAAAATGTATGGGTAGATCGGCATTTATGGTAATTGTTTCATTAGAAAATGGTTGGCAAAAAGACAATTCCCAAGCATGCAAAAGCATATTTTCGAGTTGAAATTGACTGGTAAAGAACTTATTTTGCCTATTGTCTCCATGGGTGGTGTCCCCAATAATATAATGCCTCAAATGTGCAAAATGTCTTCGGATTTGATGCATTCTTCCGGTATGGGGATAAACTTTTGCCAAAGTATACCTGCTACTTGGGTATCTCCCGGTGGAAGCAAAAGGAACTTCACACTGATTTAAAGCCCAATATTCCGTTTTAGCTTCCTGAAGTACAAATTCCAAATCTTTGGCCAAAGGATGATCAATTATACCATGAGCTTCAGGTAAATAACCTCTTACCACGGCCAGGTAATACTTTTTTATACTATTGTCAATGAATTGAGATTGAATGGCAGAGGCAGCTTGGGCACTCTTACCAAAGAGTAAAACACCTGTAGTTGGCCGGTCAATTCGATGCAAAGGGTAAACCTTGTAGCCGACTTGATTTTCTAAGATTTGTACGGCAAATAAAGCCTCCGGATCTTTTTCTAATGGGGTTTTATGCACCAAAACACCGGCAGGTTTATTGATAGCGATGAATTGACTGTCCTCATATACAATTGGGAGTTTTTCCATCTTAATAAATTACGCCGGACCCAATGGTTTCCTCCCCCTCGTACCAAGCAACAAATTGCCCGGATGCAATTCCTCTTTGTGGATGTTCAAACAATACATACAAGCCATTTTCTTTCATAAGTAGGGTAGCCTTAGACAGGGGTTGTCTGTATCGGATCCTGGCAGAATAGGAAGCTGTTTCTCCCACTTTCAATGTTTTATCAGGCCTGATCCAATGTATGTCTTCCTTTTTGACAAAAAGCCCATTGCGTATAAGACCGGGATGGTCTTCTCCCAAACCTGTATAAATAATATTTTCCTTCGTGTCTGTAGCAATCACAAATAACGGTTTACCTGTACCCCCCACATTGAGCCCTTTTCTTTGTCCAATGGTAAAATAGTGCGCTCCATTGTGCTCGGCTACTTTCTCTCCCATGCTAGCCTTATACTGTAAAGGATAGCAAGTTTCATTCAATTGCTTACTATCCAGATCTTCTAAGGCTATCCCTGCTGGAATCCCTTTATTGGCATAAACCGGTGATTCGGCCGGTACAGTGAGAATATCACCCTTTTTTGGTTTGAGTTGCTGCTGCAAAAAGTCTGGCAACTTCACTTTTCCTATAAAACACAAACCTTGGCTATCTTTTTTCTCAGCCGTTATCAATTCTTGTTCTTTGGCGATCGCCCTAACTTCTGCTTTCTGCAGATGCCCAATGGGAAACAGCGCCTTGCTCAATTGTTCTTGATCCAATTGACAAAGAAAATAACTTTGATCCTTATTATTATCTGCCCCGGCTATCAGCCTGTACATGGCTTGGCCGTCAACATTTGTTTCTTCTTTTTGACAATAATGGCCTGTAGCTACGAAATCAGCCTTTAGCTTCATGGCTGCCTTCAAAAATATGTCAAACTTAATCTCTCTGTTGCAGAGGATATCAGGGTTTGGTGTTCGTCCTGCCTGGTATTCCGAGAACATATAAGCCACAATCCTGGATTTATAGTCTTCACTTAGGTCTATCGCTTGAAAAGGGATGCCCAACTTTTGAGCCACTAACATGGCATCAGTACTGTCTTCTACCCAGGGACATTCATTAGAAATGGTGACAGATTCATCATGCCAATTCTTCATAAACATACCTATCACCTCATAGCCTTGCTCTTTTAACAAATAGGCGGTTACCGAACTATCAACGCCTCCTGAAAGGCCTACTACTACTCTTTTTTTACGCTGAGTCATAATTTGTATTATCCTTGAACCCAAATTCTATTGATAACAAACTAAATAAATGATAAGGTTCAAATCGTAAAATTACTATTTAAAATGGTTTGATCCGGTTGAATTTCATAATTTCGTTTATGATTGTAATTGTTTACGGGGTAACAGGCTGTGGAAAAAGTACCATTGGAGAATTATTGGCAAATAAAATGGGAATTCCTTTTCTAGATGCAGATGATTTTCACCCCAAATCCAATAAAACCAAAATGAATGCCGGCATACCATTGGAGGACGAAGACCGAATCCCCTGGTTACAGAATGTAGCTAGAAAATTGGAGGATGCTGCAAAAGAAAAAGGAGCTGTATTGGCCTGTTCGGCATTGAATGAAAGATACAGAAATATTTTAAAAGTAACATCAAATATAAAATGGGTGCTACTGGATGGCAACAAATCCCTCGTTGAAAGAAGATTAGGAGAAAGGGTAGGGCATTTTATGAATCCCGCATTACTTGCTTCTCAAATGGAGGCATTGGAAGTCCCTGACTATGGTTTAAAGGTGGCCATCGATGGTTCGCCGGAATTAATTGTTCAAGACATCATCAAAAATTTTAAAAATATGGAAAGTAAGTCCAACTTTGGAGTGATTGGTATGGGAGTGATGGGCAAAAGCCTAGCATTAAATTTGGCGGATAATGGGGTGAATTTATCCATATACAACAGATTTGTTCCAGGAAAAGAAGAAGGTATAGCTGCAAAAGTTTTGGAGGAAAATCCGGGATATAATAATATTCAGCCTTTTGAAGAAATTTCGGCATTCGTTGCTTCCCTTTCCTCGCCAAAATCCATATTGCTGATGATTCCTGCAGGAAAAGCAGTGGATCTCCAAATCCAGGAACTGCTTCCCTTATTGGATGCCGGGGACATTATCATTGACGGTGGAAATTCATTTTATAAAGACACCATTCAAAGGTCCGCCTTACTCAAAGAGAAAGGGATTTTATTTGTTGGAACAGGAGTTTCCGGTGGTGAAGAAGGTGCAAGAAGAGGGCCTTCAATCATGCCTGGAGGTGATAAGGAAGGTTTCTCTAAGATAGAAGGCTATCTAAAAATGATTGCAGCCAAGGATTTTCAAGGCAACCCTTGCGTTACCTATGTGGGCCCCGAAGGTGCAGGTCATTTTGTCAAGATGGTACACAATAGCATTGAGTATGGAGAAATGCAGGCCATTGCTGAGGTATATTTTTTAATGCGAAATTACTTGAAATTAGATCCGATCAAAATTGCTTCCATTTTTGAAAAATGGATGGACAGTGACTTGAGCAGTTATTTATTAGAAATCACCGTTGATATATTGAGGAAATATGAGGATGGTGAACCTTTAATAGATAAAATACTAGATCAGGCTGCTCAAAAAGGAACCGGAGGATGGTCATTAAACACTGCTTTGGAATATGGAGTACCTTATGGGGTTTTAGGAGAAGCTGTGATGGCCAGAAATCTTTCGGCAAGAAAAGGGCTGAGGATGATTTCATCCGGCCTTTATGATCTTGAAAGATTTACAGGAATAGAAGATGTGGACAACTTCTTAGACAAATTGCAGAAAGCATACCAAGCCACAAGAATCATCAACCATGAAGTTGGTTTCTCCTTGATGCTAGAAGTTTCCGAGAAAAATCATTGGGCTTTAAATTTTTCCGAAATAGCTAGGATTTGGACAAGTGGCTGTATTATCCGTTCAAAGTTAATGGAAGAATTGGTTGATATATTTAAGGAAAGTAATCATATCTTACTTAATTATGAAGCCATTACGGCCCTGAAGAGTTACCAAGGCGATTTATCCTATGTAGTAGGTCAAGCCTTACAAAATGGATTTGCCGTCCCTGTATTATCCAATGCCATCAACTATTTGCTGGGTGTAACCACGGCAAACTCTCCGGCCAATTTAATTCAAGCACAAAGAGATTATTTCGGGGCACATACCTACCGAAGAAATGACAAAGACGCAGACCAGGCTTTCCATACCAATTGGAAGGAGTAATAGAACAGGTTTAATTAATTAAACAAGAGAAAAAAAGCGATCAAGGACAGGAGGATGCTAATTAGACATAAGGTTTTGTTTTTAAGGACAATTGAAACGAAGCAAAACGCTGTAATGGTCAAATAAGAAAAACCATATGAGCTTGTGGATGCAAGGAATTGCTTGGGTCCACCAAGTTCTTGGAAAGAATAAAATGGAAATAAATAGTTTTCTGTAAACACATTTGTCCACTCATTCCAATAAAAAATACTAACAACGATAAATAGGGCTTGTTGGAAAATTCGATAAAAC
>NZ_CAXBOC010000253.1:0-7880 GCF_963976465.1 uncultured Cyclobacterium sp.
GGGATTGCTCGCCCAGGTAAACATAGATTTTCTTAGTCGAAGGATTGAAATACCATTCACCAAATGAATCTAGAGTGCCAAGGTGGTTGGATACAAAGAAACCGTAGCCTGCTTCGGGTTTGTATGGGCTAATATTGCCATCGTATTTAATCTGATCACCGGAATGGCTTTGAATCGAGTAATTGTTTATTACCCAATTTTTTGTGCGGATCACTATATTGGCTCCTTCCCAGTTGGACGAACTTTCGAGATGAGCGCTTTTTATGACATTGGTTTCAACCTTTTCAATGGTAAGGTAGCCGGTATTTGCTGCATTCCCATTGGGGTATCTTCCCATTTCCTGGCGTTGGCCGTTGATAAGTAATACCTGTACAGTGGCTGTATTAAGGAATTCTGCACTTTCATAAAGCCCATTTCCTAAGGGTTTCCACTTGTCAATGGTTTGAAAAGAAGTTAGGATTGGCTTTGTTCCTGAACCATATTCGCCTACCAAGATTGGAGAAGATGCAGTACCTGAAGCACTAAGGTGTAGGCTACCATAAAAGGTTTCTCCTCTTTTAAAAAGTATGGCATCTCCCGGATTCAGAGCATTGCATTCAATATTAACTTTTGCTATGGATTTCCAAGGGGTAGCAGGATTTTGCGCTTCTTCCACTGTTCGGTTGTCATCACCCGTTTCGCTAGATATATAATATTTGGCAGCATACCCTGACCCAAACGGAAATGCCATCATCAGTAATAAGATGAAAACAAATGAAAATTGAACTTTCATGCTAACTGAATTAAAAATTTAATCTTTTCGAAGACCGATTTAACAAAACACTTTAGGTGTTTTGTACATTAAAAAGTAATTTAATAAATTATCCTTTTACTTATTTTGGATTAATAAAATTAAATATTGACGTTCTGTTCTTTATGCACAAATATATAAATTTATTTGATAGTAATAAATACTAAATCCTTATTAGATCACCGGTATCTAAAACCTATTTTCTTAAGTTTTTTGATGCCATGTCTTGATTAAAAATGCCTTCCAGTAACTCGTATAATTTGGGGTGTTTTCTTTGTAGTAGTTTTGGCCGCTCAAAAAAATATTCACTGGCTACAGAAAAAAATTCAGCCTGATTTGTACCACCATAGGGGTTTATGTCTGACTTCCCTTTGTGAATTTCTTCTATTTTTTTATTGATATAATTGAGCCAAGGTATGGCATACTGTCTTTCCATTAGCAAGGAGGGAATGCCATCCACCGATCCATCGGTTTTGTCTATCAAATGTACAAATTCGTGGATGGCGGTATTTTTTTTGTCGGTTTCATTTTGGAAGCCTAATTCCAAAGCTTTTTTGGACAAAATCATCACCCCCTCCATGGGGCCATTGCCAACCATCCCGGAGACCCTTCTGTCCGCTGCATTCAGGCTGAAGTTTTCATTAAAAAATGTTGGGTAGATCAAAACCTCATAAAGGTTGATGTATTTCCAATCCTCAAAGCCGAATATAGGGATAATGGCACTGGAGGCCACAAGAATTTTGTCTGTCAGGTTGATCTCCGTTTTTACTCCCGTTACTTTACAGTTCAATAAGAATTCCTGGATCTTGTATTCAAAACGCTGTTGATCCTCTGCTGACAAGGACCTGTAGTAGGGTATGTTATCTATTAAAATTTTACGCCATTCAGTTGGGAAAGGGGAGGTAGGGATCTTCCATTTATTTTGCTTTTTTCGTTGCCAGTAAAATCCAATAAACCCAAAAACCATGGCAAAAAATAAAACATAAAGAAATGTCATAGGAGAATAGTCTAGTATAATCAGGGCAAAGATAATAATTGATTAACAACTATAGCTATATCAGGTTGCTGCCAGCAATTGAAAATTATCTAGGAAATACCCTAATGGGCATTCTGGGGAATCAAAAAATTAAAAAGCTATTTTACTTCTGGTTTGTTTGTGATTTTAATGAAGACAAAAAGGAAGAAAGCACAAAATATAAGGTCATTTAATCCATATACCGAGTAAAATAAACCTGCCATGGTGTCTTTTTCATACACTTCTGAGACCTTATTATTGAGCATCCAATTGATCCAGATATAGCCGTAAATGGATTTTTCTATTGCAAAAACACCAACTATCCATTTAACTTTTTCATAATTTTTAGCAACTGAAATATAGGCTAATCCCCAAATTACAATCATTAATAAGCCAAAGTTGGACATGACCATAGGGTCATATTCAGGAATGGTTGAATTGCTAAAAAATCTTGAAAATATCAGTACCGTTAAGTTCATTAAGCCTGATAAAATAAAGCCTTTTTCAATTGTTTTATTTGGTAGATTCATATGTCAAGCGTATAAAAATAATTTATTTTTTCAATAATATGTAATGAAAACCAAAGCTACATCGTAAACCACCATACCTAGCCAAAAATTAGAAAGTAAGCATGAGTTTTAGCCAGATTACATTTTTGCATCCTTACATGAATAATCAAAGGATAAAGTTTTTTGGTTGATTTCATATTTAATTAGAGAAAGGTCTATTGGCCGAATCTGTGAGTAACTGTGGGAGCCGTGGGCACCTTGCCCACGGTTCTATTTCCCAATAACTTTCATTATCTTATTTGACCACGTAGCAAACCTCCGGCATATTGGGTTGAATGGATATTCACATACAATTCATCATTGTTAATCTTGCCGAGTTCCTCTGTACTTAAGGTTAGGCTTTTGGTTTGTTCAAGTTCTGCACTGCCAGTAATGCCCAGATTTACCAGAACGCCTCCATTGACTGTAGCTGAACCCTCGTGGATATGACCGGCCGTAATCGCATCAGATGCCTCAAGATCATTGACGATGACCTTATAAAACATGGTGCTGCCCACTATTCGAATATAGGCCTGGCCTGTTTCATTTCTATCATTTATTGCCGGGATTTCATTGGCCGGGGACAGGGAAACATTGTAGGCATTGTCAATGGTTTGGTCAATTTGTCCCCTTACCAAACCCGATGGATGGTCTGTGGAATGCACATTGACATACACATCATCTCCTTGCAAGGTGGTGATCTGCTCATCCGTTAAGCTGACTGTTCCGGTGGCAGTGTTTCCGGAAAATGCAATATTTGATCCGTCCACCAAGGAGATGGCCACACTTCCTGCCGTTACCACATCGCCGGTATGAACATGAGCGACGGTTAGGTCATCTGATGCCATCAGACCATTGATAGTAATCGTAAAAGTCAGGGATTTGTCATCATAGAGGCTCATTTGAATATTTCCCGTCTCGCTTCTTCCTGTAACCATAGGTATGGAATAGGCATTGTCGAGTACAATATCAAAAGACAGAAGTTCTACTTTTGCAGGCGGATCCTCATCATCTTCACAACCAAAGGTCACCAAGGCACATAAAACAAGCATCAATCCTATTCTAATCTTTTTCATAACCTATTTTTATTCGGTAGCGTCTACTTCTTTTTATAGTCTTTTTTCAACAAGTTCAGACTTTGAATATTTTCTACAACCCTTAGAAAGGTTAACTGTTCAAAAAAAAGAAGGTTGGTAGGGGAGATAGATTAAAAGTCGATTATATTGACTTTTCTCTTCAATATAACTAAATAAGCTGAATACACCTAAATATCAATTGCTTACAGTTAGTCTTTGTTTTGATTGAGGTATCGACTGTTTGTAAATTTTTGGTGCATTCAACTTAGCAAGGGTTAGGCCATTTGGGCCAAACCAAAACTGGAAATCATTGAGGAAAAGTATTGCTTAGCTTCTAACCATTTTCCCTAAGGATTCCAGCAATTGCGGGTTGTCATCCAAGCCTATCTTGGCTACTTCATAGAAATCGCTCATCCAATCCCTGATTTTTGAAAAGGCAGCGTCTTTTAATTTGGTAGCATCTTGTGATTCTCCCTTTTCTCTTAAATATTCCGTTCGGGCTGTTTCTAATTCATTGATTAAGGCATTTCCGGTGGCTATATCGGCTGCACCTAACTTTAATCTTCCCAGTTTGTTTAGGACATCTTGGTCAGTAGCTGCCACCCCATAAAATTTCTTTGCACTTTCAAGCCATTTCATATAGGTGCGAGGCATGGGGCCTGAAATGGCCAATTGATCAGCGGTAACCGGATCCTTGCGGAAGATGACTTTGGCTTTTTTGCGATGAATATCGAAGATGCCTTCCAGTTCTGCTTTTAATTTTGAAAAATGAGCGTAGGCAGCGGAAGTTTCATCATCTTCAATCCTGTTATAATCATATGCTTTTCTGGTTTCGCTAAGTAGGGCATTGCCTTCTTCCATGATTGCAGTATCATAGCCCAATTCGGTCAGAATTGCTTTAATTTGTGGTTGTTTGTTTGCATTTTCCAAGGAAACCCTGTAAAGTTCCAATGTTTCCGCATCTGTGAGATTTCTTCTAGAAGCCATAGTGTGTCGATTTTGGGTTTATAATAAAACAATTAAATAAATGCCATATACATTGCTGATGCTCAGCCTTACAATTGCCTTTCTCTAACCTACATTCCCATTTTCCCCACCTACATTTCCGTTTTCCCGACCTGCAATTGCATTTTATCCACTTACATTTCCATTTTAGCTCCTTACATCTCTATTTTATCCACCTACAATTGGGTTTTAGCAACCTGCAATCTCATTTTAGCAGCTTACATTTCCATTTTAGCAAGCTACAATTGCATTTTAGCGCATTACATTTTCATTTTAGCGACCTACATGTCCCTCTTAACCACTTAAATGTGTCTTTTACCTTCTTGAAAGTCGCATAAAGGCCTAAAGTACAGTCCCTAAGCTTCAATATAATAAATTTTTTTAAGGGGATAACTATTTTTGCTTTATTTGACCTAAAAAGGAAGGGGGCGGTTTTATGCTGTTTTGCTAGGGTGGATAGTAATATTCTTATTATAGAATTGCAATTAGGAGAACATGAATGCTATAGCCTTGTGTTTAATGGGCGCTATCTCTGTATAAAAATTCTTGGAAGCCTATAAAAGTATTTCTTATAGATTTGATATCTCCTAACTCTCGCTTTGCATCGGCAATACCTTTGTATTTTAATAATAGGAGAGGAGATAGTTTGTCGACGTCCAGTTCATCTACGCCTTCTTTAACATATTGGTCCAATACAAAATTTAAAAATTCTTGTTGCTTTTGGTTGTAATCATTGATTTGAACTTTGGCTTTAGTGGCCCTTTCCAAACGAGGTACAAGCTCTCGGTGATAGGCCACATAACTCAATACATCAAACAAATCACAGTTTTCTCCGTGAATTAACTTTTGGAGATCTTCTAACTGCGCATCTGTGTAGCCTTTTTCACTTAATTCTTCCAGTAATTTTTTTCGGGTACTTGGCAAACTCCAAATCTTGCGTAGTTCAGTTTCGTCCGCTACCAAACTTGGCAAATCCCCATACAACTGGTTCATAAATGCTACATGACTAATGGGTTTGCCGTCAGGATCCCAAAAAGATGTTTTTACCGTAGCGTCTATTTCCCGCTCTTTATTGTCAGAAAGCCTTACCCTAATAATATTTTGTACTGGAATTTCGCATACGCAAGGATAATTGTTGCATTCCTTACATTCCTCCGGATCGGGT
Source organism: uncultured Cyclobacterium sp. (assembly GCF_963976465.1). NCBI lineage: Bacteria > Pseudomonadati > Bacteroidota > Cytophagia > Cytophagales > Cyclobacteriaceae > Cyclobacterium > uncultured Cyclobacterium sp. The sequence continues at coordinate 5,600 of NZ_CAXBOC010000253.1, forward strand.
TTTTCACATATGCAGGGTTTTTGTCCGCAGATTTTGCAGATTTTTGGTGGACGACCTTCGCCTGGTTCTTCTGGTGGCTCAGGATCACCATCCCATTCAGGGTCTTGAAAATGCTTGTGCGCATGGACAAAATCGAATAGGGTAAAATAGTCTTTGTGATCAAATAACCTTGTGCCCCGCCCAATGATTTGTTTAAACTCTACCATTGAATCTACAGGACGAAGCAAAACGATATTCCTGATTTCCGGAGCATCTACACCCGTACTTAACTTTTGAGAGGTGGTAAGTATCGTTGGAATGTTTTTTTCATTGTCTTGAAAATCACGTAAATGCTGTTCACCCATTTGTCCATCATCAGCTGTTACCCGATGACAATAATTGGCGCTATTACTGCTACTGAATTGGTTAATCAGATCCCTGATCAATGCAGCATGCTTTTGTGTGGCACAAAAGACCAATGATTTTTGGTTTTGATCGATGAGCTCAAGGAATTTTTTTACCCTATATTCCTCCACTTGTTGGATTATGATTTTCCGTCCGTAATCTTTATAGGTAAAAGTGTCACCTACCTCAGCATCACCATCAAGACTAATATCGTCTGCTGTTACGGTATATTCATCGTAATTGGTTTCAATTTGCTTGACCTTAAAAGGTGTCAAGAAACCATCATTGATACCGTCTTTTAGCTTGTAACTATAAACCGGTTCGCCAAAATAATTGTAAGTGTCTTTGTTTACATCTCGTTTAGGCGTGGCTGTCAAACCTAACTGCACAGCAGGGGAGAAGTGGTGCATTATGGCTCGCCAAGAACTTTCATCATTGGCACCACCTCTATGACACTCATCTATGATGATCAGATCAAAGAAATCTTCCGAATATTGGCCAAAATTGAAAGCTGAACTGCCATATTTTTCTAAAGGGGCCGCAGCATGTGCATATTCCGCATTCTCGTCTTCCAGTTCAGTTTCCGTTTTAGCATCGGTCATAAAGGTCTGGAAAATGGTGAAAAAGATACTCCCATTTTTAGGCACCTGTCCTTTCTTTTTTATTTCTGATGGTCTTATCCTTACTTTGATGTTTTCATCGATCACATCAAAGGCATTAAAAGCATTGAAGGCTTGGTCTGCCAATATGTTTCTATCTGCTAAGAACAATATTCTCGGCGCTCTGCTCGCATCCCGCCTTAGATTCCATTTGGCATGGAATAATTTCCAGGCAATCTGGAAGGCAATGGCTGTTTTGCCTGTTCCTGTGGCTAAGGTGAGTAATATCCTATTTTTTTTCGCTGAAATGGCTTCCAATACCTTAGCGATGGCATTTTGCTGATAATATCTTGGCTGCCAGGTGCCGCCTCTGTCTTCATAAGGTATGGCAAATAAACGTGCTGCCCAATTGGCTATCTCAACTTTGTATTCTTCTTTTGGTGTCGGGTAGGTCATTTCCCAAAGCTCGTCAGGGGATGGGAATTTGGATACTTCCCCTTCAATGCCTTCTTCTATATCAATGCCATAAATTTGCAAGCCATTGGTAGCATAGGCAAAACGTATGTTTAGGCGTTCTGCATAATCCTTGGCTTGACCTACGCCAGCTGTATAGTATTTATCATCTGCTTTGGCCTCTATGATGCCAATCCTTCTGTTTTTGTATTCCAATACATAATCCGCTTTTAAAGGTCGGGCCCGTCTGCCTTGCCCGATCAATCGCCCATTGGTAATGGGGAACTCCAAACGCAAACGACTGCCTTCAATTTTCCCCCAACCTGCTTTACGCAGTGCAGGTGATATTAAATCGTGTTTGGTTTGCTCTTCGTTCATTTGTCGAAACTTTGATTTCTTTTGATTAATGGATTACCTTGATTCATTTGTCTAAATGATTTGTTGCTCTTTATAATAAATGGGCATTTTATACTCTCGGCTTATTTCAAACCCATGATTGGCCATTTCAATATGCAAAGCCCTTTGATAAATGACTTCTTGAAAACCATTGCCTAACTGCTTGTGCACTTCCATGGCACAGCCTATGATGGTAGCTGTCAGGTCTGAATATTTATATTTGTCATTTATCATAGTCCATCAAATCATAGTTTATCATTTAATCACTTTCAATCATAGGTTCAGACATTGTCAATTCTCCTGCAAAAGCTTTTTGAAGGATGGATTTTTTGAGTTCATTGAGTTCGTAAATTTTGTTATTATACAATTTCTCAGCTTGTTCTAAATTATTTGCTAATGAATCCAGGATCTCAACTATTTTTATTTGTTCATTTATTCGTGGATTGGAC
>NZ_CAXBOC010000254.1:0-7873 GCF_963976465.1 uncultured Cyclobacterium sp.
GTACTTGGAGTCTCATGCACTATCCTAATATTAGGTGAAGGATTGATACGTCCCGCTTCCCATAGTCTTACGTATCCTGACAATCGAGCAACTCCGTGGGAGTCTACCCCTCTTAAGTCTGCGGACAACAAGACGGAGGCAGCAGTTTTTGCATCAGCCTCAGGGCATCCTATTTTTTGTAATACGGCAAAGGTAAATTTTTCTAATTGTTGGTGGGTGAAGTTCATTATTGGACAAGAAATTGGGTGATCGATGGTGCAAAAATGCTAAAAGTTAAAGCCTAATGGAAGAACTTTCCTTTTTTATTGGGTAGGTGTAAGGCTGGTGCTTTTTATTTTTTCCGTTTTGGTCATTGCTTCCGAAACAGCACCTTCTTTCAAGGAGTAAGTTGAACAAACCAACTGATCCGTTGGAACCCATTGGGTGATGAAACGAATCAGACAGGAAGCCACCACAATCATGTCTACTCTTAAAGGAATCATACCGGGGATTTTAAGTCGCTTGGCTTTGTCAAGTAGCAACAGTTCTGAAGCCATGTTTTCAAAGGCTGAAACAGGTAAAATATGACGAATAGTTTTTCTGTCTTTTTTCTTTCCTTCCGAAGCCAGGTACATGTCTGTCAAAGTATCAAAGGTGCCGGAAGCTCCGATTAGTTGTTGAGGAGCATGTGTATTGATGGCTTTTATAAGCGGAGTTAATTTTTCCGCCAGGTAGAGGGATAGTTTTTCCACTTCTTCAGGGAGAATAGGATCATGGTAATGGAACAAGTCCAATAACCTTTGGCCACCTATTTCAAAACTTCCTTTCCAAAGTATTTTATGCACATTTCCAATAATAAATTCAACAGATCCTCCACCAATATCCATCATTAGGGCATTGGCTGAGCTAAGACAAGCACTCAAGCGAATACCTTTATAAATCAGTTCAGCCTCCCGCTCACCGTCTATGATTTGTACATCTATTCCGATTTGTATTTTAATTTTCCGGATAAAAGAAAATCCATTGTCAGCATTCCTTACCGCACTGGTGGCAAATGCGAAAATTTGGGAAATGCCTTCCCCTTTAATGAGGTTGTGAAAATGCTCAAGGGTATGCAATCCACGTTTTTCAGCTTCCGGAAGAATGATGTTTTGATTGATGCCTCCCTGACCGATTTTCACGGGAACCTTTTCTTGGTAGATTACCTCAAAACCATTGCTGTCAAATGCTATCATTAGCAGATGAAAGGTATTGGTGCCCATGTCGATGACTGCCGCCTTTTTTTTCATAAAACCTGGCTTTCAAAAGTTTGTGCGAATATATAAAGTTTCTTGAAAAATTATTCATGCCCGGGATTTTATATTCAAAAAAATGATGTTAAAAACTATTCAGAGAAACTTCAAATTATTATAATCAAAATAATTAGGAGTTTAATTATAGATCATAGATCAGTTTTGGTGGATAAAAGAGATATATTGGCTCAAGAAGAATGGCATGCAAAGTGTTTGGGGCGATGAAGTTTTTCTGAAATACTGAAGGAATAACAACACTTGATTTATGCTATCAAGATTTTTATTTAGATATAGGGATACAGGCACAACATTTGTTTTAATAGTTAATACATCTTCTAAAAGGCTTTCTATTAATGAAAAACCAAATTTTAGTTTTCTTATTATTAACAGGGATATTTATGATAGGGCTTTTCTCTTGTGCAACGATCCCAAAAGGGGCGGAAGCAGTGCAATCCTTTGATAAGGAAAAATATTTAGGTAAATGGTATGAGATTGCCAGGATGGATTTCAAGTTTGAAAAAAACTTAAATAATACCACAGCCACCTATTCTATCAATGACAATGGGACGATTAAGGTCGACAATCGAGGTTACAATACAAAAAAAGAAGAATGGACTCAAGCCATAGGAAAGGCAAAATTTGTTGAGACTGAGAATGTGGGGAAGCTAAAAGTGTCATTTTTCGGGCCATTTTATTCAGGGTATAATGTAATCGCAATTGACAAAGACTATCAATATGCTTTGGTTGCCGGGAAAAGTCAAAAATACCTATGGATACTTTCTAGAGGGACGGATATACCTATAAACATTAGGAGTAAGTACCTGAAAATGGCTGAGAATATCGGTTATGATACTTCAACGCTTCTTTGGGTAAGTCATGATAAGATATAAAAATTCTACTGTAAGTTATTACTGTGGAGGCGACCGAACAATGGTCTGAGGTTATAAATTGGCTGGAGGTCTCTGCGGGCAGGATTTTGCTTGTTATAATGTGTGTCGGAATAAAATTATTTTATTATTAAAATATAATATTGCCTTTTCCCAACTGATTAAATTGATGTTGCGCCAAATAGTTTAAAACTTTTTTTTATGCAATAGGTTTATCTTTTGGCTCCTTAAAAATTAAAGGCATAGTAATTGGCTTCGAAATTGAATAACTGAAATTAATATACCATGGAAATTAATAAATATTACGATATTCTTACTCAAAAATTAATTGGATGGCTAGAACTTTTGGTTAAAATGCTTCCAAATTTTGTGGTAGCGATATTGGTGCTTATCGCATTTGTTTTAGTTGCTAGGGTGGTCAAAAATTTAAGCGATAGATTTCTGGGTAAGGCAATTAAGAACGACTCGCTTTCTTCCATAATATCGAAAATAATTTATATCATAGTTATTTCAATTGGTGTCTTTACAGCTTTAAGTTTCCTAAACCTTGACAAAACTGTTTCTTCCTTGCTTGCAGGGGCAGGAATAATTGGTTTGGCTTTGGGTTTTGCCTTCCAGGACATTGCCACTAATTTTATTGCCGGCTTTTTCATGGCCATAAAACGACCATTTAAAATTGGGCAGGTGATCCACTGTGAAGGGTACAGTGGTATTATCAAACGTATTGGCATACGAACCACAGAGCTGACCTCATTTCAAGGACAGGAGGTTATCATTCCTAACAAGATGTTGTTTCAAAATCCCCTGGTAAACGATTCTGAAAACACTTATAAAAGAATAGATTTAAATGTCGGGGTATCCTATGGGGAGGATTTGGAGCGGGTAAGAGACATTGCCATAGCAGCAGTAGAAAACGTACCTAATATTAATAAAAATAAAGACATTGACCTTGTTTATTTGGCCTTTGGAAGTAGCTCCATTGATTTTAGAATTATGATTTGGGTAGCCTTTAAAAGTCAATTGGAGTTTCTGAAGAGTCAAAGTGAAGCTATTATTGCCATTAAAAAAGCATTTGATAAGGAAGATATCATGATTCCATTCCCAATCCGTACCCTGGACTTTGGTATCAAAGGCGGTGAAAAATTGAATCAGGTTTTTCCCAGGGAAAAAATGCAAGCCAATATAAGTGATCAGCGTCAAGACAAGCCGCAAGGAGAGCAATAGGAATTATGTGGAACTAAGGTTTTTACTTTAATCCATGTAGTGGAGTAAATGTTTATTGTTGCTTTACCGGTCTAAGTATTTCAATTATCATTTATGGGGAGGTTAAATTGATTTTAGCCTTTTTTCATAATTAATGTCACTGGATTGGTGAATTTTTCAAACTGCCTTCAATTTTTTTGTATAGTTTTTAATTTGAAGGCTAAACTACAGGGTTGATCTAGTTTAGCCTTTTTATTTACTAAATACACCTCTATAAAACTAATGATTTTAGGTTGTGTGTTTATCTCTCAATTCATTGGATAAAATTAATTTTAAACATTTGAATAGTTGCATATGCAATCATTTAATTTATATTTGCTCAAAATTTGATGGAAATGGATAAGGATTATAAGCCCAATATTAATGAATATGGTATTTTGCCATGGTTAGGAAAGACCATGAAATGGGTAGATATTTTCATTAATGCAAACCTAAAGGAAGCCGGGGTGGATTTGACTAAGAAGCAGATGCTTGTGTTAAAAGCCTTGTCGATGAAGGGGCCTTTACCTCAGAATGATTTGGCATTTATTACAGAAAGAGACAAAGCTTCATTGGCCAGATTTATTAATACTTTGGAAAAGAAAAATCTTGTAGCGAGAATCCCTTCTGCAAGGGATAAGAGAATAAACATGGTTCATTTGACCAAACACGGAGAGCAGGTGTTTCAGAATACTGTTCCGATCTTTAGAAAATTGGTATTACAAATCCAGGAAAATATACCGGCGGAGGAGCTAGAACAAACGGTAAGAACTTTAGGTAAAATGAAAAAAAATATTGAGAATCTAAAAAGTGGTTGCAATAGCAACTAGTGTATATGAAAAGAAAACTAATCATTATTGGCGTAAGTATTGCGGTTTTGTTTGGCGGGTTTACATTATCTAATATTCTGAAAGAAAGCAAAAAGCCACCATTAAAAAATAAAGGCATTTCCACGGCTACCGTGTTTGCTGAAACCATTAAAAATTCCACATTACCCTTGGGCTTTACAGCTACCGGAAGTTTGGAGGCAAAGAATAGGGTTGAGATTTACGCAGAAGTGCAAGGTGTAATGACATCTCCTATAGGTAGTTTTAAGGAGGGGGCTTTCTATAAAAAAGGAAAGCCTTTGGTTGCCATTGAGTCGGATGTTTACCGTGCTAGTTTAATGTCTCAGAAAAGTAGTCTTCAAAATTTGGTGACTTCAGCACTTGCTGATCTTCGTTTAGACTACTCCTCGTCTTTTGAAAAATGAAATGAATTCCTGAGTCAAATCGATGTAAATAAACCCTTGCCAGCACTTCCGGAACCTGAATCCAATCAGGAAAAGATGTTTATTACCGGTCGGACCATTTATTCTACCTATTACAATGTGAGGAATATGGAATTGACTTTGGCCAAATACAATATTATGGCACCTTTTGATGGGGTATTGGTGGAAGCTTTGGTGACTCCGGGTTCTTTGATTAGGCCTGGACAAAAGTTGGGAGAATTTATTCAGCCAACAGTTTTTGAAATTGAAGCACCTGTGAGTGTTAGCATGATTGATTTTTTAGGGATTGGTCAAAAAGTAACTGTTACCTCCACAAATAACGATTCAAAAGAATGGGTTGGAGAAATTGTTCGAATCAACAGATTGGTCAACAGTGAAACCCAAACGATAAACGTGTATGTACAAGTCACAGGTAAAAGCTTGGAAGAAGGCATGTATGTGAAAACAAATATCATGGCCACGGAGGTTGAAAATGCTTATGAATTGAGCAGAAGTGTGGTATTTGATAAGAATCAAGTATTTGTGGTTGAGGATTCAATACTCGTCCAGAAGAAAATTGAACCTTTGTTTTATAAGGAAAAGTCTGTGGTGATAAGCGGGTTAAAAGATGGTGAGAAAGTGCTTACAAAGTTGCCTACAGGAGCTTACCCGGGCATGAAAGTAAGTATTTACGAGGAGCAATAACGGTGACTTCTCTTCTGCTTTTTTCGTACAGTTTTTTCACCATTCACTAGATTAAAAATGAAATCAATTATATCACATTTTATAAAATTCCCTGTGGCAGTCAATGTCATTATCCTGGCGGTAGTGGTTTTGGGTACATTTGGGATGTTATCTTAAAAATCCAGCTTTTTTCCTTTGCAGGATTCGAAGTTTATAGACATTACTATCAATTATCCCGGAGCATCCCCACAAGAAATGGAAGAAGGGGTTGTTCTAAAAATTGAGGACAATTTACGTGGGATTGTGGGGATTGACCGTTTTACTTCAGCTTCCTCGGAAAATACGGCTAGCATTTCTATAGAGGCCATCAAAGGTTATGATATAGATATATTATTGGCCGATTTAAAAAATGCTGTAGATAAAGTCCCTTCCTTTCCGGCAGAAATGGAGCCACCGGTAGTTGCCAAAAATGAAAATTTAAATGTCTCCATTGAGTTGGCATTAAGTGGGGAGAATATCCCTTTGAAAACCCTTAAAACCATCGGAAGGGAGATAGAGAATGACTTGCGAGGTATTGAAGGAATATCTCAGCTGACAATTGCCGGCTATCCTGATGAAGAAATTACGGTTTCGGTAAATGAAGAAGTATTACGTTCCTATAATTTGACATTTAGTGATGTTGCCAATGCTGTGGCCAATAACAATATTTTGGTTACCGGTGGGGCTATTAAAACCGAGGCAGAGGATTATTTGATTCGGGTAAATAATCGATCTTATTATGGAAAAGAGCTTAACAATATTATTCTAAAAACCGAGGAAAATGGTGCTATTGTTACTTTAGAAGATGTGGCAGTAGCAGAAGATGCCTGGTCTGAAACTCCTGATAGAAGTTATTTCAATAATCAACCCTCTATTTCATTTACAATTAGTACAACTAACAATGAAGATTTAATTGAAGCTGCAGAGAAAACGACCATATATGCCAAAGATTTCAATGAAACCCACAACAATATCCAGCTAAGTATAACCAATGACAGGTCTCAAATAGTTGTAGAACGTACGGAGCTTTTATTGGTTAATGGTATACAGGGGATAGCTTTGGTACTGTTTTTTCTTTCCTTGTTTTTGCGTCCAAGGTTGGCAGCTTGGGTGGCTTTTGGTATTCCTATTTCATTTATGGGAATGTTTATGATGGCCTCCTATTTTGATATTACCATAAATGTACTTTCTCTATTTGGGATGATAATAGTGATAGGGATCTTGGTTGATGATGGAATTGTGATTGCTGAGAATATTTTCTACCACCATGAACAGGGGAAATCCCGCGTTCAGGCAGCCATAGATGGGACAATGGAGGTTTTACCGGCCATTACTTCAGCCATTCTTACCACCTTGGTTGCATTTTCCACCTTCTTTTATTTGGATGGCCGATTAGGAGAGTTTTTTGGAGAGGTATCTATAGTGGTCATATTAACACTTGCCTTCTCTCTGTTTGAAGCCTTGGTTATTCTCCCTGCGCATGTGGCACATTCAAAAGCACTTTCCGGTAGTCAGAAAGAGTATTGGTTTAATACCAGGGCAACTACATTCTTGAATTTTCTGCGCAATAAGTTCTATAGTCCGGTTCTTCATTTCTGTATGGAAAACAAGGTGTTGGGCTTTTCAATTCTTATCGCCTTGTTTGTGATCACTACAGGAGCCATCCAAGGGGGGATAATTAGAACAACCTTTTTTCCCGTCATAGCATCAGACCAAGTTAATGTTACTTTGAAAATGCCACAAGGAATAAACCCTAGCGTGACAGACTCTATCATAACACAAATTGAGAATGTGGCCATCGAGGTCAATAAGGAATACACGGCAAAGCAGTCAGGTGGCGCCCAGGTTTTTCAAAGTATTATTAAGAGAATTGGTCCGGGTACAGCCAATGCCTCTTTAAAAATCAACTTGCTACCGGGTGAAGATCGTGATTTTACGGCTTCAGAAATAGCCGGATCTATTGCTCAGGCAGCAGGTGAGCACCCTTCTGCGGAGAGTTTAACCTTTGATGCCGGGTCCAGTTTTGGGGGCAAACCTGTTTCTGTATCACTGTTAAGTTACAATATAGAGGAGCTAAAGGCAGCCAAATTTGAGCTAAAAGAAAAAATCAAAGAAAACAGCCTGTTGCGTGATATAAGTGATAATGATCCTGCAGGTATAAATGAAATTAATATTGAATTAAAGGACAAGGCCTATGTTTTGGGTTTTACTTTAAATGACGTGATAGGGCAGGTTCGTGCCGGGTTTAATGGTTTACAGGTTCAAAGATTTCAGCGGGGACAGGATGAGATTATTGTCTGGGTGCGTTATGAAAGAGAAGGGCGTTCTTCTATTTTGAATTTAGATAATATGCATATAGTAAGTGCCTCCGGAAATCGTGTTCCCTTAGGTGAAATTGCTACCTATTATATCGCTAGAGGAGAAATCACTATCAATCATTTGGACGGAAAACGAGAAATAAAAGTAGAGGCCGACCTAAAAGATCCTAAGGATAGCTCTTC
>NZ_CAXBOC010000255.1:0-7805 GCF_963976465.1 uncultured Cyclobacterium sp.
AACTATAAAGGCCTTGCACTCCTTTTAAATCTTGTCCCGGCCAGCCAAAATAGTTTGGTTTAGAACCCGTGGCAAGAATCAATTTGTCATAGGCAAGCTTTTCTCCATTATCAAAGTTCAAATGTCGATTTGCAAAATCTACTTGATTTACCCAGCCAAATTTAAGTGTTATTCGGTTTTTACTCCAGAAATCATCAGCATAGGGTTTGGTATGTTCATACTTCATATGCCCCATATAAATATACATGAGGGCAGTTCTAGAAAAAAAATGTTCCGTTTCACCGGAAACAATAATGATTTCCACCTGATCGTCATTTTTTCTAATATGCCTTGCACAGGTAACCCCCGAAATACCATTTCCAATTCTTACTATTTGCCCAGCCATTTATAATAAAGATACGTTCTATAATCCATGTAAAAGCACATTTAGGTGATGCGTAGCCAATTGCTTAACGAGAAATAAAGGAAAATGAATCGGTTTTACCCAAAAAATTTAAAAAATAAGTTTGGTAAAGGGCTTTATAATCAAATAAGGAAGGGTGGAGCGAACGCTTATTCTAAATTTTTGAAAGAAAGAATAAACTCCGATCCTTTTTCCGGTTTGCTTATGAGTTCTATTTCACCTCCCAATGTTGTAATCTGTTTGTGTACCAAGTATAAACCTATCCCTTGGCTTTCTTCACTGTCATTGAATTTTTGATCAAATCCAAAAATCTTTCTTCCCACTTTTTCCATATCGAAACCTATTCCATTGTCCTTTACAGACAGCTTGGTAATGCCGGAACTTTGATGACTTTTTATTTTGATAACCGGACTAATGTCAGGTCTTGTATATTTGATGGCATTGGAAATAAGGTTTAGGAAAATACTTTCCAAATAGTTTCTATTAAAATGAACTTCTGGAGCCTCGGAAAAATCAGTTATTATTTTTGCATTGGAGTTTTTAATCAAAGATTTTATACCGTTAATTGATTGATCCAATACCTCCTGAAAGGAAATTTTTGTAACCTTTACAACCAATAGCTCCTCTTTCTTTAAGGATGAAAGAAAGTCGTCTAAGCGTAATTTCAATCCTAAAGTTGATTTATGAAGTAAGTCAACCATTTCTGAGATTTCCTCATCTTGAATTTTTTCATTATCAAAAAAGTTAAATACTGCCAATAAATTATTAACCGGAGACCTTAAATCATGGGATATGGTTATGGTTAGTTGTTTAAGCTTTTCATTGGTTATAGTTAGCTCTCTTATAAGCTCATTTCTCTTGGCCTCAAGTTCCTTTTTCGGATTGACAAGCTTGGCAACACCAAAAATCAATTGCTTTTCTGGTACTAATTTTGAAGTCCATGAAAGCCACAAAGTTTCTCCGGACTTAGAAACATATCTATTTTCAAAATTATTTAACGGTTTCCCTTTTTTTAAATTTTCCCGAATCTTGTGAGTCGTAGCCCTATCCTTGGGATGCACAAAAAAATCGATTGGTTTTTCTTTTAATTCCTCCTCAGTATATCCCAAAACTTTTTGAAAAGAAGGGTTGACCTTTTTGAAATAACCATCATAGCCCACTATACACAGTAATTGGGGACACACATTAAAAAAAACATTAAAATCTAAATCTGGATTATCCACTTATTATATATAATTACCAGCTATCTATTTTAAATTTACCGGCCTTGAAAACAAATTCTCAACTATCAAATATAACTATTTAATAAAATAAAAATACAATAATTTATTTTATTATAAAGTTTATGCCCTTCAACCTGTTTCATTACATATGCAGCAAGCAATTTTCAATTTTAATTGAAATAAAGCAATTTAGAAAATATAAAGTACTTGTAATAATAATGAACTAAGATTATTTATTAGGGTTTAACTCGGTAATAGACACAATTTGAAAAGTCATATGCGCCTGACTACTTTCGTATAAAATACCAATACTTTCATCATTAATTTTAGTCATACAACTATACCCCCAACCCTTTTGTCCATCCAATAATATTTTTTGGCTATCGGGCCAAGTTAAGCCATCATCATTACTCATTTTTATGGTCATATTAAATCTTCCTTCTGTGCTTTCAGGGTTAGAAAAGAGCAATCTACTCCTATCAAACCTGATAAGGCTACCCATGCAGATGGGTTCAATTAACGCACTTCTATTGGTAGGATGTTCATGCCAGCTTTTGCCCATATCACCTGTAGTATATACTGCCCTTGAACCGCCCCTGTCATCTCTCATATTCAACATCAATCCCCCATCTTCTAACTCCACCACCTGTGCTTCGGTGGTTTTGGGTCTGGCCCCGGATCCTACTTGCCAAGTCTCCCCATGATTCTCACTATAGATTATGGTACTGTGAGGAATTTGTTCCCTATCCTTATACTGTGCTGCAAAGACCAAAGTACCATTTTTCATCCTTATCCCTTTACCGGGTCCATTAAAAAACAATTGCCAAGAGGATTTCTTCATTGGCTGTGTAATATTTCTGGGCGAAGACCATGTTTTTCCATCATCTACTGATTTAACTAACATTAACTGACCGGTTTTTTCCGGTGATAGACCCGGTTCTGAACTTCTCCAGGCTGCTGTTCCGGGCTTTCCGTGAATCCAAAGCGCCACCACATATATGGCTCCTGTCTCATTGTCTACCAAAATAGCCGGATCTCCTATACCGTTTTGATTTTGAGGCAATCCTCCCCATTCACCCATATCCATGATAATCTGCATAGGTTCCCAAGTATTTCCTCCATCTACACTTCTACTGAGTCCAACATCAATATCCCCCTGCAAATCGGAAGAATCCTCATGCCTCACATCATAAACTGCCAATAAAGTTCCACTATTACTTGTAGCAAGCCCGGGAATTCGAAAAGCAGCCACCCCATCGTCATTTGCTGTTCGGAGCGCTGTGCCTGGACGATAAGGCATTAGGTCTTCTAATCCTTTAGGAATGGATTGTGCTCCCCCCACTTCAATCATTGGAATATTTAATGAAAACTTGCTTTTCAAATCTGCATCCTCCGGAAGAGTGATTTTAATTGCCAGTTGCTGTTCTCCCTTCTCCAAGCCTATTTCCTCTTTCAACCGCCAGAAATGGATATTAGAATTATATTCTCCGGAAATCATTTCCTCTCCTCCATCTTCACCTGCTAAGGCAATAGACACATTCTCAATAGTGGTTCCTTCACCTAAATCTACTTCAAGCTGACTTAGGGATTCATCCCTTTCCATGTTGAAATTCAGGTAGGCAATCGTTGTCGTTTCCCCTTGAATCACAGGAATATAAACCTGTTCAAATACAATATTCTCTGCTATCTTGAGTTTTTGCTTTTCACTACAAGAAATAAAAGTACACAGTGCTACAAAAGCAAGAATAAAGAAAGGCTTATAATTTTTTTTTGCGATCATAAATTTATTATATCTCTGAAAGTTCTAATTTAAGGATCCATTTTTCCAGTATTTCCAATAATGAGTAAATTAAAGTTAGGCTTCATTTTATCTTATAGAAAATACACTTCTTTGGGTTTAAATTACAAATTCATATTGGGTGAATAATGACTATTTTTAGTAATAGTCATTGTAATAGGTGAACAATTAATTTTAAAGATAAGGCATTTTTTCCAATTTTTGAGTTCCCAGGTCGGGATAACTTTTCATGGTTAATAATAACATTTAGATTGATCATAGAATAATTTCTTAGGCATTAAACCTTTCTTAAAGCGAATTGGAGGTCAGTTGATAACAATCACAAAAAAAGGCTATTCCCTACATTTGGGAATAGCCTTCTTTAAATACACAATAGACTTAATTATATATTGTTAAGTTCATTTTTCAAATTTTCAATGCTTTTTTCAGCTTTTTTCTCTAGGGATTCAAATTCTGATTGAATTTGGGCTTTCCGCTTTTCTGAGGCATTCTCAAATTCTTTTACCTTGATTTCCAAATTTTTCAAGCTATTGTCAGCCTCTGATAGGTATTGATCAATTTTATCATTGGCAGGTTCTATTTGATTCTCTTTTATGTTGTTCTTAATTTCTTGAAGTTCTTCTTCAAGTTCTTCTTTTTCATCAGTGATTTCATTTTTAAAAGATTTAAATTCTTCTTTTATTTCTTCACTTGTTTCAGCACTTCTTTCTTCCACCTCATTTGTAGTAGACGCTATTGGATTTTCGGTGGATTTGTTTCCTCCACAAGATGAAAGTAAAAGCAATGTCGACGCTCCAATACTCAAATACAATGCATTAAGTTTCATAATTAATGTTGGTTTAATTTCTATAATTCATTCGCAACTTGGTCACTTAAAGTTACCATGCCCAAGTTTATAACTACTTATAAAACGGACAAAAACGATGCCATTAAAAGCCTAAGAAGAACTACTTTTACTGCTCATTGGATAAGCTTTTACAAAGTCCATTATAAACGAAAATAAGGGGGGGGGTATTCAATTCAGGCATTCCCACATGACATGGTTAAATTAAATGAATTAAATTACCTTTATGACTCCTTCTCCAATTGAGAAATTGTAGAAAATAAAACCAAAAGAGCTTATTCAACCGTATATAGGTTTCTACACTTTAATAACAAAATTATTAAAACAAGGATCATTCAATCTGAACCTAATTACAACTTACTGAACAATTTTAGAATCTTTACCGTTTTAAAATTGGAATAAAAGACATATTTATGAAATACCCCATTAAATCAATTATTGCAGCACTGGCCCTGATTTGCCTAGCGGTGACTTCCTGCAATGGCTCAAATAAAACCTCTGAAGAGGTCAAAACCATGGACTTGGAATCCTATGCAGGAAATACCGAAAAAGCAACCTTTGCAGGAGGATGTTTTTGGTGTATAGAATCTCCATTTGAAGGTATTGACGGTGTATTGTCTGTCGTTTCCGGCTATGCCGGGGGAAAGGAAAAAAACCCTACTTATTCACAAGTTTCTTCAGGTAAAACAAGCCATAAAGAGGCAGTACAGGTAACTTTTGATCCGGATGTGATCAGTTATTCCGAGGTCATTGATATTTTCTTCCAGCAATACGACCCCACAGATGAGGGAGGTAGTTTTTATGACCGGGGCAGCCAATACGAATCGGCTATATTTTACCATAACAACCAACAAAAAAAAGTTGCCGAATCTATTAAAAAAGAGATAGATGTTGCAGGGATTTTTGACAAGTCCATCGTTACTCCCATCGTGAAATTTACCAACTTCTACCCTGCAGAAGAATATCACCAGGATTATTTTAAAAAGGAACCGAAAGCCTATAAATCCTACAGGACAGGATCCGGAAGGGACCGCTTTATTAGCAATTATTGGGAAGTACCAAAAGCAAGCAATTACCCGAAACCTTCAAAAAAAGAATTGAAGGAAAAATTAACTCCTCTACAGTACCAAGTAACTATGGAAGATGCCACAGAACGCTCATTTGACAATGAGTACAATGGGAACAAGGAGGAAGGAATTTACGTATGCATCGTTTCAGGTGCGCCATTGTTCAGTTCCAGTGACAAATATGAATCAGGTTCAGGCTGGCCAAGTTTTACCAAGCCTATAGATGCAAGGTATTTGGAAAAACCAGTTGATAGAGGTCATGGAATGGTAAGAGTAGAAGTTAGAAGCAAATTTGGTGATTCCCATTTGGGTCATGTATTTAATGATGGCCCTGAACCTACGGGCTTAAGGTATTGCATGAACTCAGCTGCAATGAAATTTATCCCTAAAAGTGAAATGGAAGCCGAAGGCTATGGGCAATTCCTTTGGAAAATTAAATAGAAAACGAATCCTTTAACTACCTTAATTAAGGCTTGCAATATACTTAACATAGCATATTGCAAGCCTTTTTTCATTCTATTGGGCCTGAAAAATCAATAAAAGAAATTTCAGGTTTGTTCAATTTGCTTCCGGGTGATGTTTCAGAAAAGGCATAAGGAGGTAAGTCAAATGGCTTTCAATTGATCCATTTGCTAATAAATTGCAAAAATTTTTCTTTATATCCCTCGCTTATTCCTATGTTCATTATTCCCATATTGACGGTACTCTTGCTGATACTCTTGATCTGTTCCAAGGAAATAATATAGGAACGGTGGACACGCATGAACTGATTTTCAGGCAGCAATTCTTCCATGTTTTTAAGCGTGGTCAAAGAAAGCAATGGGGATTCTTTACCTTCCAGATGAACCTTGACATAATCCTTATAGCCTTCTACCAATATTATGTCTTTCAACATCACCTTTACCAATTGGTATTCCACCTTCAAAAAAAGATAATCTTCAGCAATAGCACTTCTGTTATCAGCCTGTTGCTCAAAATGCTTTAAAGCTTTTTGGCTCGCACTTAGAAACTCTTCGTAACCAAAAGGCTTTAATAAATAGTCCAAGGCATCCACTTTGTATCCTTCAATTGCAAATTGATTATAAGCAGTTGTAAAAATTATTTTAGGTGATGGTTTACCCTTCCTTCCTTCCAGGACTCTGGCCAATTCCATTCCTGTCAAATCGGACATCTGTATGTCTAAAAAAATCAAATCTACCGTATTGGCATTGATAAAGGACAGAGCATCTAAAGCGCTATCAAATTTAGCTTCCAAAACCAAAAATCCCGTTTTGTTCACAAAGTTACACACCAGCTCCAATGCCAAGGGCTCATCGTCTACAACCACACATTTGACTTTCATCCAAGGTCTATTTTTAATTGAATTCGGTATTCATTTTCAGGGTTATCCTCATCGATGATCAATTTACATTTGTTTCCATAGATCAGATCCAATCTCCTTTTCGTATTGGTAAGCCCTATCCCACTGCCCATACTTTCTTTACTTTTAGGATTGGCAGGGAATTTCAAATTTACAGTTTTAAGTTCAAGAACCTTTCCTTTTTGACTAACAAATATCTCAATCTTACTTTCCGCTTTTGCACTTACGCCATGTTTGAAACAATTCTCAATAAATGGAAGTAAAAGCATTGGGGCGATTGGAATATCATCAGTTTTTTCTTGAATATCTAAATTCAAATTCACTTTATCAGACAAACGCAAACGCATCAGTTCAATATAATCTCTTATAAAGTCAAGTTCCTTACTCAGATAGGTAGTATCCTTATCGGTCTCATATAGGACGTACCGCATCATTCTAGAAAGCTTTAAAATCGCTTTTTGAGCTCTCTCAACGTCAATATTTGTTAGCGAATAAATATTATTCAAGGTGTTAAAGAAAAAATGAGGGTTAATTTGAGCTTTCAAATAGGACAGTTCGGAGGAGACTTTTTCCTGCTCCATTTGTCTCCTTATTCCCGCATCTATTTGCCACTTTTCAACCACCACAATACTGGTACTTATTCCTAGGCCAAATAACAATAACAATATGGTAAAGAGGTCGTACCTAAAATTCCTCGGCTTGGGCAAATAAGGCTTATCAGGCCTGAAAGCATTGTGCATCAACTCAGGTAAATTCACAAGATTTTCAAATTGAATTATCAAAAACAGGAACAAAAGCGTAAGTAAAATACCCAAACCAATAAATGCCCAAATTTTATCTTTAAAAAGTAATTTAGGCACCAAAACATACATGTTTAAGTAAAAACCTAAAATAAGAAATAAAAGTGTTAGCCCTTGTTTGAACCAATACTCTATCGGCAAGTCAACCTTCCAGGAAAGGGGGCTTACTACAAAAATCACAATGGCTATAAATATCCATATCAGAATGTGGATAAGAAATGTGATTTTTCTAGGCTTAATTGAATTTGTCATATAGGATAGCTTTGGAGTTAATTGGCTCCGAAAGGATACAATTCCACGTAAACATAAA
>NZ_CAXBOC010000256.1:0-7795 GCF_963976465.1 uncultured Cyclobacterium sp.
CTGAGCGAGGCTGTAATCAATGTATTTGTCGACTTACACAAAAAAGGCAAAATTTATAGGGGCATAAGAATGGTAAACTGGGACCCCAAGGGTCGAACAGCACTTTCTGATGATGAGGTAATTTTTAAAGAAATTGCTTCAAAATTATATTACATCAATTATAAGGTTGAAGGTGAGGATGAACACCTTACCATAGCCACCACCAGGCCGGAAACCATTATGGCGGATGTGGCCATATGTATTCACCCGGAGGACCCAAGATTCACACATTTAAAAGGAAAAAAAGCGATTATCCCATTGATAAATAAGCCGATTCCAATCATTGAAGATGCCTATGTCGACATGGAGTTTGGTACCGGTTGCTTAAAAATCACTCCGGCCCATGATATCAATGATTATGAGATTGGAATCAGGCATCAACTTGAAGTCATCGATATTTTGAGTGATGATGGCACCTTAAATGAGAAGGCTCAATTGTTGGTTGGTGAGGACCGATTTATTGCCAGAAAAAAGATTGCCAAGTTATTAAAGGAGGCCGGACAACTACACAAAGAAGAAGCTTACACCTCCAACGTAGGTCATTCTGAACGAACAGATGCAGTAATTGAGCCGAAATTATCCATGCAATGGTTTTTGAATATGGAGGAAATAACCCAACCTGCACTTAAAGCAGTGATGGATGATAGTGTCAAGCTATTTCCACCTAAATTCAAAAACATGTACAAAAGTTGGATGGAAAACGTAAGGGATTGGTGCATCTCACGGCAGCTGTGGTGGGGCCATCAAATACCTGCTTATTACCTTCCCAATGGTGAATATGTGGTAGCATCATCGGTTGAAGAAGCCGTAAGACTAGCCAATGAAAACCATGAAGGAGAATTCACTGCTTCAGACTTGAGGCAAGATGAAGATGTATTGGACACGTGGTTTTCTTCCTGGTTATGGCCTATTTCAGTGTTTGATCCTGACTTTTTTAGAACAGGTGAAAAAAATAAGGACTTGGCCTATTACTACCCTACCAATGATTTGGTAACTGCACCGGAGATTTTATTTTTCTGGGTGGCTAGAATGATAATTGCCGGGTATGAGTACACGGGAGAGAAACCCTTTAGAAATGTTTATTTAACTGGAATAGTAAGAGACAAACTAGGCAGAAAGATGTCCAAATCCTTGGGCAACTCACCGGACCCACTGGAATTGATTGAACAATATGGTGCAGATGGAGTGAGGACCGGAATGCTCTTCAGTAGCCCTGCTGGAAATGACCTTCCTTATGACGAAAAACTTGTAGAGCAAGGAAGGAATTTTTGCAATAAAATCTGGAATGCCTACCGTTTGATTGATGGATGGGAAGTGACTGATAAAGCAGATACAAACAATGACAGTGCCATTGCTTGGTTTGAAAACCGATTCAATCAAGCACTTCATGAGATTGCTGATCATTTTCAGAAATTCCGTATCTCAGATGCCTTGATGTCTGTTTATAAATTAATATGGGATGACTTCTGCTCTTGGTATTTGGAAATGATCAAACCTGAATACAAGGCACCTATTGACAAGGCTACTAAAGAGCAGACCATAGTTTTCTTCGAAAACCTTATGAAGGTTTTACATCCATTTATGCCTTTTATTACCGAGGAACTTTGGCAGCAGTTGGGTAACAGGAAAGCAGGGGATGCCATAATGATCTCTTCTTGGCCTCAATCGGCCGAATTTGATAGCCAAATTATTGAAGAAGCTTCCAAGGTATTTGAAATAGTATCGCAAATTCGAAATGTGAGGGCATCCAAAGGAATTTCTCCAAAAGAAGGTTTTGAACTGACCATTCACACCTCAAATACTAGCCTATACGATAGGTATGGGGATATTATTTCCAAATTAGCCAATATTTCCAGCATACAATTTGGCGAAAATGTAGCCAACGCCGTTAGCTTCGTGGTGAAATCAGATGAATTTTTTATTCCATTGAATGAAAAGATTGACCTTGATCAGGAAAGAGAAAACCTTCAAAAGGAATTGGATTACACTTTGGGATTCTTGAAGGCTGTATCCAAAAAACTGGAAAATGAGCGTTTTGTCAATCATGCCCCAGAGGCAGTGGTAGCTAGGGAAAAGAAAAAAATGGAAGATGCCAAATCTAAAGTAAAAGCCTTAGAAGACAATATTAAAAAGCTAGGGTAAAAAAAACTCCTTTAATTCCCGATATAAAATAGTTTTTCTAATCTAAATTGGGAATTAAAGGAGTTATCTCATAAAAGGAAAAAACCTTAAAATTATTTTTATTTTACCGTCCTAAAAGTTCTGTCATACAAATTTACGGCCTCGGTAATAATTCGCATAGCATCTTCTTTACCAAGAAAATCTTCCACCTTCACTTCTTTATTTTCAAGTTTTTTATAATCCTCAAAAAATCGATGCGTTTCTTTCATTAAATGAGGAGGGAGCTCTGAAATATCTTCATAATAATTAACAGACTGGTCATCAGCAGCTACAGCAATGATTTTATCATCTGCTTCTCCCCCATCAATCATTCTCATTACACCTATGACTTTGGCTTTGACAAGCGTCATAGAAGGTATATCAATTTGGGAAATAATTAATATATCTAGCGGATCATGGTCCTCACAGAATGTCTGAGGAATGAAACCATAATTTGCCGGATAGTGGACGGCTGAAAATAGCACCCGATCCAACAAAAGCATACCTGATTTTTTATCAAGTTCATATTTACCTTTACTTCCTTTGGGTATTTCAATTACTCCCGTTACGTACTCCGGTGAGTCATCCCCAATACTTACATCATGCCAAGGGTTAATCATAAAAAAACATCTTAATTGATAAAACTAATGTTGCAAATTACCTCCATTTTATATCCCAACAAAGGAATTAATAAAATTTAAAAAGGATTTGAAGATATTCAAGCTTACGAGACAGTAGAAAATTGCGATTTTAATTGAAATAATTCCCTAAACCAATAATCGGAAAAAAAGGGAATTCTACAACTAACACAAGATCAACGATCTAACAAATTTGGAAGATGAACAAGAACTTCAGTTCCATTTCCGGAAATTGAGTTGAGTTCCACTTTACCATTGAGTTGTTCAATAGACTCTTTCACCATATACAGACCAAGTCCGGAGCCCACATTTCTTTGTGTAGCTCTATGAAAAAGATTAAACACATCACTTTTGTGCCTGTCTTCAATTCCTATGCCATTATCAGAAATTTGAATTACTGCAGTTGTCTTGTTTGCCTTGATGTCTATTTTTATCCATTTACCTAGTTCATCCTTCTGAAACTTTAATGCGTTACTAAATAAATTATTAAGGATTACCCTTATTTTTGATTCATCTGAATGGAAAGACTCCTCTTGTTCAATTTCAACCAATAATTCAATCCCTACAAGATCCCATTTCTCCTTGTATTCAGCCAATAATTGATCCAAAATTGAATTGAAATTTATGGATACAACTTTGTTTTCAATTTTAGTAGACCTGTAAAAGTCGAGCATTTTATAAATGAAGTCATCCAGTTTCAATGTGGCTGAATCAATCATCTCGAAATATTCAATAATCCCCGGGTCCGAAACTTCCATTTTGGCTAATTTGGAAATACCCGAAATACTCATAAGAGGGCCTCTTAATTCATGCGACAAACTGTAAACGAATTGATTCATTTCAGAATGCAATTTCTGCAATCGGGTATTTTTTTCTTTTAGTTCCTTTCTTGCATCATATATTTCCGCAGCATTTAGGATCGCATTTTTAATTTGCTCAATATTCCAAGGTTTGTCTATAAAACGATAAACCTCCCCTCTATTAATGGCATCTATCACGCTTGATATATCAGAATAGCCGGTTAATAATATTCTGATTGGGTCAGGGTTAATCTCAACAAGCTTCTCAAAAAACTCAACACCTGTCATTCCTGGCATTCTTTGATCAGCAATGACCACTTGAAATTCATATTTTTTAGCAAGGATCAACCCCTCCTCAGCATCCATAGCTGTCTTTACTTTAAACTCTTTCCTCAATGCTGCCTTAAATGAATTCAAATTATTATCTTCATCATCAATGTACAGCACATCGATCCTCTTCCTCATCTGTTATCCTTTTTGGTTAACTGGCAATCCTATATAAAAAACTGTCCCAACATTTTCTTCAGATTCAACCTCCAATGTACCTTTATGGTTCTCTAAAATTATGGTATAAACAATAGAGAGTCCAAGTCCAGTACCTTTACCAACTCCTTTGGTGGTAAAAAACGGGTCAAAAATCTTTTCTTTGACACTTTCCGGCATGCCAATACCATTGTCTTTTAGTTCAATATTAACAAATCCATCCTTAAAGGAAGTGTTAATTGTAAGTTCAGGCTCTCTACCTTCAATGGGATGGTCCAAGAGGGCATGAATAGCATTGCTAATGATATTCATAAACACCTGATTTATTTTCCCGGCAAGGCACTCTACCATAGGAATCTCCTCGTAGTTTTTATTCACTTTGATCCTCCCGGAAATAGTACTATTAAGCAGGATTAATGTACTATCCAACCCTTCACGAAGATCAACTTCTTTTACATCTTGCTCATCTACTCGAGAAAATAATTTCAATCCACGAACGATTTCTACGGTCCTTTTGGCACCATCTTCCATACCCGTAAGCAATTGATCCACCTCTTCTAGAAGGTATTGAAACTCAATATCCTCTTCCAATTCTTCTATCTCTTCTTTACTTTCCTCCGAAAATTCAAGTTTACCCTTCTCTCGGTAAACATCCATCAGCTCCAAAATATCTTTCATGTCACGTTTTAAGGGAGATATATTTGAACTCACAAAGTTTATCGGATTATTAATCTCATGGGCAATACCTGCTGTCAACTGACCCAAAGAAGCCATTTTCTCCTGATTTACAAGCTGGGTTTGGGTATTTTGAAGGTTTTTGAGGGTCAACTCCAATTCTTCTGTTCGAGACTTAACCATTTTTTCCAAGTAAATGTTTTGCTCTTTTATTAACCTTTCATTTTCCTTTACAGCTTCCAACTTATCTAATTGCTCTTTTTCTTTCTCTTTTTTTAATATATTGATTTTATCAGCCAAAGCAAAAGAAAGTAGCAAAGCTTCAATAGCAGTTCCTGCCAGTAATGGAGCATTTGCAAAGGAACCTAAATTAATGATCATCAAATTGTGGAGGATATACACCACCAGACCTATCAATAAAAAGCTCCATGCCAGTAAAAAGAAATAGGCAGATCGATTATTTCCTTTGGCAGCAATAATCCCTATGGTAAAGAAGCAAATGGCTAGAATTAGTCCATTCAAATCTAAAAGTGAATAACTAAACTCTATAAATCCCAACAACCTTAATAGCAGGGCAATGATATAAGAAACTGGGATGAGATAGAGAAATTTCTCGTATTTAGGGATATACTCATCTGTTTTCAGAAATAACTTAATAAAAGGGATCACAAAAATACTCGACAAAGTAGTAAAGCCAATGATACTCACTTCATAGAGAAATACATTTTCATTGAGAATAAAGAAAGAATGGCCTGAAATTGACAACTGAGCCAGCGCGATAAATAATATGTAAAAACAATAGAATAAGTAGACCTTGTCTTTTACCGAGAAATAAAGTATTAAATTATAAATAAAAAGTGCAATCATTATCCCGAAGTAGACACTTATGATAATGAGGCTAAAACTATAATTTTGAAAAAAAGAGGAATAAGGAAAAATATAAGCTTCAAATTTTAAAGGAACCTGAGAGGCTATCCTCAAAACTATGGAAGAATTAAGCTCATCATCCAGTCTAATGTTAAAAAAAGGATTTGGGTTTTTCATTGGGTTTGAACTCCCGACAAGGGTACCTGAAATTTCTTTATAAACCAGGTCTCCACTCTTGTCAAACCTAAACATTTCCACTTCTCTAAAGGCCGGATTGGTCAGCTCAAGGATGTATAGGCTGTCGGAATTCAGCCAATCAAAGTCATTGAGATCAAGTTTTACATACAAATTTTTACTACTTACCCCTAAATCAATACTACCAAAGGCTGTAGAGTCAAAGGTATTCAGGCTAAATTCATTATTTACAGGGATATCTTCTCCTAAATAATAGGAGTAATGACTAAATCTTAATTCGTCATCTTGCTTTAGCATCCCTAAAAAATAGATGGTAGGTACGACAAGCACCACCAATAATAAAAATGTTAAAGCTGCATATTTAAAATAAGGATTATTCTTTTTCATTGTTTGGCTTTGGGACTTGAAGTTCAAACTGTAATTCCATTTCCCCCTTAGGCCCACTCTCTACAGTATTAAAATTTATTTTATTCCTCAATTCAAAAATATAATCTCTTTCTGCCTCCTGAGCCTTCGACAGTTCATTAATGTCATTTATTTCCAAGGCAGTTGCGACCAGCCCTTCTTTGGGATAATAAAAAGAGCCCTTGTCACCTAATACTGAAATAATTTCATAGCCTACACTTTTGGAGATGCTTAGGGTCACGGGAGAACTTAATCCAAACAGCTTTTTCAAATCCAACTGAGGTAGGATTGCAATCCCTACCCGAACCAAATAGATGCTTCCTATCCCATAGCCGGCTACCTCTCTACTGTTCCAAAGGCCGCAATATTCAGCTACTTCCAAGTCCTTAAACTCTGAAAGATATTCTTCAATCTTTGGATCAATTTCTTTGATGGCCAATTCAAATGGTAGTGGGAAATTTTCTGTTCTAAGCTGAATTCTTCCTCCACCCAAAATTCTTTGATCGTCCATCGATTCAAAAAGGATCAAATAAACATGAGGATTAAGAGCCCATGATCTATCAGCTGATGTTACTTTAGTTATACCATAAGATTCCAAAACCTTATGGTGACCAAAAATGTACTTCTCTGTAGCCTCGACATCATCTATTGCCCTAACTATCCTTACTCTAACTTTCATTAAAATTGATTATCTTGTCTAAATCAACATAAAACCTTCCTGAATCTATTTTCTGACCCAATAATAACAACCGTGCATAATGGCAACAAGCAGCACCTCCTAAAAAAACAGAAGAAGCCAACTGAGGCCAAGATGTAATCGTTTTCCCTAACTCAGAGAAACTAAACTTTACCCTAGGTGAAAGATTATCAAATTGCAACAAAGACATCATCATTTCTTTGCCACTTTCAGACAATCTCGACATAATTTTTTCTTCTGCCCCATATTCTGCCAATAAACCGTGAAAAATTAATCGATCGGGTTCCAAATCAAACCTCTCGATGTCCATCATACCACGGTCACTGGTATCCATTAAAACAGGTATTTTAAGCGCTTTTGCCTTAATTCTACTCAGGAGCTTAATCGGTAAACTATCACATTCTTCAATCAATAGATCCATTTTTCCGTTTAAGTTAAAAAAATCATTGATATTATCCTCAATAATCCCTTCATTATATAGGGTAACTTTCAAATAGGGGTCGATTTCAGCAATTTCTCTCGCAACTATCCATGATTTCTTCAATCCGATGTTATATATGCCTGTTCTTATACGATTCATATTACTCAAATCCAACCTATCAAAATCAGCAATCCTGATCTCTCCAAAACACCTTTCCATTGCCAAACTTATCGCCACACTTTGCCCTACCGACAGACCAATGATTCCTACAATCTTTTTTTGCAACACCTCCTGTTCTTCATCAGTAATTTTATATCGATTACGGATGGTCCGCAATTTTATAAACTCTTCTTCCTCTAATATTCGGACCACGGTATTTCTCCAAGGATAATATACCCAAACCCCGTTTTGGGAA
>NZ_CAXBOC010000257.1:0-7786 GCF_963976465.1 uncultured Cyclobacterium sp.
AGTGGTGATGGAAGCTACCGCAAGATCATCCAGAATATTTGCATGGGGAGGCATATAGCCGTTAAAAGTTTTTCCTCGAACAGTGATTTCTCCTTGTATGCCATTTAAAATTGACTCCACGAGGATTTTAGGGTCTCCTAACACACGCTCAGATTGAGCGAGGGGAGGGAAGCGGTTATTATCCCCTTGCCCATTTCGCTGATGACAGGTAGCACAGTAGGTATTGTAAAGAATGCCTCCTTCAAGCAATGAGCCTTTGTCTAAATTATCCACTCCTTCAACAGGTCTTTTAATATAGGTTTTATCTGCGGTTAGTTGGTCCATTTCTTTCAGTTGCTTTTCACCAAACTCCGCTTTACTTCCTTTGTACATGACCCGCCAAATTTTGCCTTTATTGGAATCGGATATATAAAGGGATCCATCCGGACCTTCGTCTGTATAAGGCATCTCCTGTATTTTCTACGGTATCTACTCCGGCAAAACCATCCGCAAATACCTCCCAATCAGCTGCTACGCCATCCACTAAAGGAACAAAAGCGACTATAAAACCTGATTGTGGATATGGCGAGCGATCTGTGGAGCCGTGAAAGGCAATAAAAACACCCTCTTGGTAGCGAGCCGGAAATTGGTCTCCTTGGTAAAACAACAGTTCCATAGGAGCCCAATGACCTGGAAATCCAACTACAGGTAGGTCAAACTTGGAAGCCCTACCTACTATTTTGCCATCTCCACCATAGCCGGGAGATAATACATTTTTGCCTTGGAGATGATCATAATAGGCATAAGGCCATCCAAAATCAGCTCCTTGGGTTATTTTAACTAATTTCTCGGAAGGAAGCACTGCAGCCTGCCAGGAAGAGTAAAGCTTTGGATAAAGGGTGTGAAAATTATCTATTCCATTGACTACTCCATAGAGTTGATCATCCAATGGACTCCAAGTCATGCCTACGATACTGCGAAGGCCGGTTGCAAATTTGACCCCATCTGATTGGACTTGGCCTTCTCGGTTGGCATCAAACTTCCATACCCCCGCATTCATCTCCCTTTCCGGACTTGGGTCCAACCCCTTTCCTTCTGGAGTGCCCGTTGGACCATATATTTCAATATCCTGCCCGGCATCAGAAGGTGATCCAAACGGAATATACATGTTTCCTTTACCATCAAATGCAGCTGGTTTTGTCGTATGCCAGTTACGGGCTACGTTGGGATGGTTATCGGTAAGAATAACTTCTGTCTTGCTGCTGGGGACCAGTTCTCCCGGACTTAGTTTATTTCTCAAGACCTGATTAACAGTGCTCGTGT
Organism: uncultured Cyclobacterium sp.; assembly: GCF_963976465.1. NCBI lineage: Bacteria > Pseudomonadati > Bacteroidota > Cytophagia > Cytophagales > Cyclobacteriaceae > Cyclobacterium > uncultured Cyclobacterium sp. The sequence goes on from NZ_CAXBOC010000257.1 coordinate 1,303, forward strand.
ACAAATATCCATTATAAATGGTAACTCCTACCGCAGAACCGCCTATATCTTCATAGTCTCCAAAACGGACCACTGAGTCGGCTTTTCCATCCCCATTAAGATCCCGAAGACCTATGGTACCTCCATGCTTATCCCGTGAAAAGCGTAGTTTGGCATAAATATCTCCATTATCATTGACGGCAATATGCCGTGTAGGGCCTACACTGTCGATGACGACCAAAGCCTCAAATCCAGCCGGCAGAATCAATCCACCATTACCTACATCGGATGCAGGTAATTCATTTTGCTTGTTTTCACAAGAAATGCTGATTAGTAAAAAAATGAAAAGGCTATAACTCAAATATTTTTGGCAAGCGGAAAAATTCAAATAAACAAATTTGGGTAATCTGTGCAAGCTGGTCATGGTCTTTTGTGAATAATTAGTGGTGTTAGCATTTTGAGCTGGTAATTTAACCTTACTGAACCTAAAAACCTGCATCAGTCTTGCCATTTTTATAGAAACTTTTACAGTAGGCGAAGTTTTTCGCCCTTACACCGGTTGGTTTCAAATTGTTAAAATGCATTGTCAACCTGAATTAGTTGTATAATTATCCGTCTATTTCAATAGTTATTTAATAATATTATTCGGTCTCGTCCTGAAAATCCCCCTGACCCCCTTAAAGGGGGATTTGTGCACGTTACATTTAGCGAATGCGTTCTACCTGATAACTTTATCAACCTGCTGAATTATAGTAAATAAGCATACAATACTCATTTCCAAAAATCCCCCTTGACAAGGGGGCAAGGGGGATTTTTTAGCAACATCTCAAGTTAAAAAGAAGTTTTAGGAACATCATTTTGCAATTCCCAGTCATCTATATAAGTACCTATTTCCTGTAGAACATAGGACATAGATTTCTTGACATCCCTGTCCAAAAACCTTAGAAAAAAGAGATCCTTTTTCTCCAAAATCAATTGCCGTTTTTAGTCTTTAACCACTGATTCAGGGTATAAATTTTTATTATTTTATTTAATATTATTCACCTAAAAATCCCCCTGCCCCCCTTAAAAGGGGGATTTGTGCATGTGGTATTTAGCGGATGCGTTCTACCTGCTAACTTTATCAACCCGATGAATTGTAGGAAATAAGCATAAATTTCCATTTGCGAAAATCCTGCTTTGTCTGTTTGAAGAGGGATTTACAATATTTCTCAAATTCCATGAAGAATTCGTCTATAAGAAGAAAATTTCGGTAATTTGGATTTCAGTTTGCTTAAGCGAGAAAGTAAAAATATCAAGATTTCCTTATTGGCCTACTTCAACAATATAAACCATTTCCCCAAACAATAGCATGTCTTCCATTGAATCTGAAATTCTAAATTGTACCGGTGCCAAAGCCATTCACGACACAACACAGGTGCAGACCTTATGGAGCGGTTATGGCACCATCAAGTGCTATTATTTGGAAGGAGGTAAGCACAGTTCGGTCATTGTAAAACATATTGAATTGCCGAAATCCGACAACCACCCTAGGGGCTGGAATACAGATTTGTCGCATCAAAGAAAGGTCAAATCCTATGCAATAGAAAGTAATTGGTATAAACATTATGCCTCCTTAACCAACCCAAACTGTAAAGTCCCGCAATTATTGTATGAAGAAGCCGGCGAAAACACACGTTTGCTAATTATGGAAGACCTCAATGCTTTGGGTTTCCCAATCCGCAGGACACCTCAGACAGTAAGCCTTTTAGCGGCCAAAAACTGTTTAAGCTGGCTGGCACATTTTCATGCCGTATTTATGAAAGTTTCTCCTAAAGGACTATGGAAAAAGGGTACTTATTGGTACTTAGATACTCGACCAGATGAATTGGCCAAAATGACCAATAAGCCCTTGCAAAATGTCGCGCCGGAAATTGACAAAAAACTGAATGAAGCGAAGTTCCAGAGCTTAGTTCATGGGGATGCCAAGCTGGCGAATTTCTGTTTTGGATCGGAAAATCAAGTGGCAGCAGTAGATTTTCAATATGTTGGCAAAGGTTGTGGAATAAAGGATGTGGCCTACTTTATCAGCAGTTGCTTTGAAGAAGAAGCTTGCGAACAATTTGAAGGAGAATTGCTTGACCATTACTTTAAATCACTTGAAGAAGCAATGGGTAATACCATTGAATTTCAGGAGGTTAAAGAAGAGTGGACCAGCCTATATAAGTTCGCTTGGGCTGACCTTTACCGTTTCCTAGATGGCTGGAGTACAGGGCATTGGAAGATGCATGGATACAGCGAAAAGCTCACACAAGCAGTAATAGAAGAACTAGATAGTGAATAAATGTTCGAAAAAACCGTTTTAGAAAAGCTTTGCCTGCAAGCCATTGAGGCAAGTATTGCTGCAGGAAAATGGATACAATCTCAAGTTGATGCAGCATATCATCGACGAAAAAAAGAAGGTGGGCATTCTCTGGCTTCACAGGTAGTGACTGAAGTAGATTATAAGGCACAGGCCATAATTTTAAAGCATTTGGCTTCAAGCGTAAATCAACATGACTTGGGTTTGCTTACAGAGGAAGCAGCAGATGACCAATCCCGTTTAGAGAAGGATTACTTTTGGTGCATTGATCCTCTCGATGGCACTTTACCTTTTACCGAACAACGTCCCGGATATGCGGTTTCTATCGCTCTTATCTCCAAATCCGGGGACCCTGTCATCGGGGTCGTATATGTTCCTGATGAGGATTTGTGTTACAGTGCAATCAAAGGGCAGGGGCTATATTTGAATGGGGAGTCTTTTCTTCCTAAGCCTTCAGCAGACATTTCTTTACATGTTTATATGGACAGAAGCATGCAAGGCGAAAGCTATTTTAATGATTTAGGAATATACCTGAAACAATGGGCTGATTCGCAAAATTACGGGGAAGTGGTATATCATTTTGGCTATGGTGCGGTCCGTAATGCTTTATCTGTTTTTGCCCATAGGCATTCCAGTTATTTAAAATTTCCAAAAGCGAAAAAAGGAGGGGGTAGCATATGGGATTTTGCAGCCACTCGATTAATTTTTGAGGAGTTGAATTTACCGGTTAGTAATTATAGGGGTGATAAATTACATTTGAATTCTCGGGAAACCACATTTATGCACCTTCAGGGAGTGGTTTATGCCAGTAAGCGAGAACTTGCTAACCATTTAAAGCGTTTCAAAATTTCCTGATAAAAAAATTCAATTTATAGGATTGATTTAGGCTATTATTGTTATCAAATTTACCTAATCAAAATGATTTACCAATGTCATTAGATGTATTAAAAGCTGCAGTTACTATTATTGCCTTAGAAAACCCGTAAAGATGTTTTAATAAGTAGGCTTTATTATAGGTTAATATGATTTGCTACCCATAGCAACACCTTATAATTTTGTCTTGTCAGAATCCTATTTTTTATAAATGAACCCCGAAAAATGATTGAAACCCTAAGGGGTCGCTTAACTCGATAATTATCTGATTTGCTTTTCCCAATGTCTTAGAACTTCATCTAACTCTTTACAACTTAATTTAATTCCGATTGATGAGGTTAATTGTGACGCTTTTAAATCCAAAACACCCTGGAGTGATACATTTATAGCCATAGGCACCAGCGCATGGTAAAACAATGAGAACAACACGGTTTTGACGGTATTGTTGCCTTTTTTCTGCAACAATACTGACAAAATCGAATATCGAAATTTTTAACTGCGAGTTAAGCTATTTCAACTCTATCCTCCATCCTAATTTCTCGGCCTGATTTATGAATGACTTGATATTTTCAGGATGCCATTGGTTACAGGTTGAAATAGCCTGATCCTGAAGCTGGATAACCTCATCTTCCTTTATGTAATGTCTCTTATGACCCAAACGTTGGTATATATCTTCAGCATTGCTCGTTAAATCCACTACACCAAAGCTCCCTTGAATATAATCAGGAAAATCATGTTTTAATTCTGAATAGGTGATTTCAGGATTCCTTTCTACATGCGATCTAACCACTGCATTGACAAGTCTGCCTTTATTATATTCTTTTCCTTTGAAAATGAATTTTGAATAATCTTTGTTAGAGTAAGAAAAATTGAAATAGGTATCGGAAATCACAAAAACCTCATTTTTATCACTCCGAAATCGCTTGATTGTCATTCCAGCAATTGGGATTTCTTTAAATTCATAACCTTGGGATAAACGCTCTTGTAGCCCAGCACTTATAGAAGATCCCACAAGAAGCCCAACCCATTTTGGTTCTGCATCTTCCTGCCAGTATTCTCCCAAATTCAAAATCTGGGCACGGACAGAAAGATAATCTTCAAGTTGACTAAGACTTAACTCATCGATTTCATTCAATTTGATTTCCACAATTCCCAAATACTCTCCACCGTATTTAGCAAGAATATCGATTCGTCCATCACCCGTTTTTCTACCACTTTTTAAGGCTAATTCTGCATCTAACACTTCTACTTCTGAGAAATTCTGTTCATCCAACTTTAAAATATCCTCATTTTCCAACAGATAAGCTTCCATAGCCAATTCCTTCCAAAAAGGATAGGGTTTCATAGAAATGCTATTCGCTGTAAATTGTCTAAAAATTGCCATGTTTTTTTAATATCTATTTAAGGTTAATCCATCTCCAATTCATTTAAAACCTACCAATTTTCTAAAAGCTGGACGAATCAAATGAAATATCAATTAGAAAAATTTAAGGTATTTTTCCTTTGCTAAAGATATCGTTTTGAATGAAAACGAATAAATCTTTCTTCAAATAATTGGTTAAAACATTGTAATTAAACTATTTCAGGACCTAACATTCATTTTTAATTCTTCATGATTTCAGCAATATTATTCTTATTTTGGAACACATTATTCCAAAAATCATTGGCATGAAAAAAACCATTATAATCGGATTAACCTTATTCTTATTGCAGGGGCTTGTAATGGCCCAAACGGGACTTTCCCTGCCTACAGCGCTTAAAGGTGAAATACCTTGGGACCTAACAACCTTATCCCAAGCTCCAAACTTTGAATGGCTGAACCAATCGGACTCTGTTTGGTCTTTGCGCTATACGGGTGAGAAATATGAAGGAAAGGTGACGGAAGTATTCGCCTACTATGCTAGTCCGGCTACAATTGGGGCGGAGAATGTAGGATCTGGGGACTTTCCCGGAATTGTACTGGTACACGGTGGGGGAGGAACCGCCTTTCAAATTTGGGTAAAGGAATGGGCTGAAAGAGGATATGCAGCCATCGCCATGGATCTTGGTGGTGATCAACCATTACCTACAGCCGAACAAGAAAATCCTTGGGGTTCCAAACGAACCCGTATGGAAAACGGTGGTCCCAAGCAAGACGATGTCCACAAATTTTTCAGGTTAGATGAGGCTTTTACCGAACAATGGCAATTCCATTCTGTATCCAATATTATCCGCGCACATTCTCTTATTAGATCATTTGAGGAAGTGAATCCGGAGAAAACAGCCATTACAGGCATAAGTTGGGGCGGCTACCTGACCAATTTGACAGTTGGTGTTGATCAGCGCTTTGCGGCAGCTGTGCCGATCTATGGTTGTGGGTATTTGCATGAAGGCAGTGCCTGGGACAAACAGTTTGATTCTCTTGGGGTCGCTGAAACCCAACGTTGGGTAAAACTTTGGGATCCTTCCAGTTACGTGGGAAATGCAACAGCTGATATGCTGTTTGTAAATGGCACCAATGATTTTGCTTATTTCGTGGAAAACTGGCAAAAAACAGCCAATCTGGCCAAGGATGCGCAATTTACGTTAATACCGGAAATGAAGCATAGTCATCTGCACGGCGCTGCCCCTGAGGAAATTTACCGGTTTATCAGTACTCAGTTGGAAGACAAATCCGAATTCATTAGTTCGATAAAATTAAAACACAAAGGGGGTAAGGTGAAATATTCTATTTCACATGCTTCGGATAAAATTTATATGGCTTATACCGGCGATGAAAAGCGAAGTCCGGAAAGAGAATGGAAATTGATTCCACTCGATAAAGCAAAAGGCAAGGTCACTGTGCCGACAGATGCCAAACTTTGGTATATCTATTGGGTTGATGCCCATGGAAATCGGAGAAGTAGTGAGGTGAAGGGATGGGAGTAGATTTTAGTTGAAAATCAATTTTATACTTCCATAAACTTGGCTTATCTGGAAAGCGTTAAATAGGATTGAATACGTTGGGAAAAAGTAACGTTTCATATCTCAGTTCTCTTTTTCCGACCTTATAAAAATTAGTAAAATGTATGGCTTCATGACGTAAAAAACAAAAATAAACTGGAAGAAACAAAGGTGAAAATGGCACCTGATCCATTTAAACGGAGTTTTAAAGGGTTAATCTAAGCACCATGAAACTGAAAACTATATAGAGTTGGATGGAGTCGGACTAATATAATAGAAAGGTTAAAAATTATTTTTTATTCGGCAAGTGTTCTTTTAATCTCTTCATTTCTTTTCCCCTGAGTTACTCGGCTACAGAGCAGGCCCTGA
>NZ_CAXBOC010000258.1:0-7755 GCF_963976465.1 uncultured Cyclobacterium sp.
ATTTACAGGAAGTCACCACCCCGGCACATCAAAAAGAATTTTTTCAAATGGCCGTCAGGCTGTATAAAAACGAAAAAAATTGGATCAGACCCCTGGATAAAGATATAGAAGATCTTTTTCACCCGGAAACCAACAAACTATTTAAAAGTGGAGGCAAATCCATTCGGTGGTTATTATTAGATGATCAAGGCAACACCATCGGTAGGAATGCCGCTTTTATCAACCCAAAATGGAAAGAGAAAATCCCAACGGGAGGGATGGGTTTTTTTGAGTGCATCAATGACCAGAAGGCAGCTTTTATGTTGTTTGATGCAGCAAAGGACTGGTTGGAGGCACAGGGTATGGAGGCCATGGATGGCCCTGTGAATTTTGGGGAAAGAGACAAATGGTGGGGATTATTGGTAGATGGCTTTTCTCCGGCTAATTATAATATGCATTGGAATTTTGGGTATTATAAAGATTTTTTCGAGGCCTACGGTTTTCAAATCTATTTCAAGCAATTTACTTACCGTAGAAATGTCAAAGGCGTTGTAGTAGATCCAAAAATTGAAAAGCGCGCATCCATTATTGCTAAGGATAAAGATTTTGAATTCAGGTACCTTAAAGGAAAAGAGCTTTGGGATAAATTTCCTGAATATTTTATGACGGTTTATAACAAAGCCTGGGCTGCGCATTTGGGGAAAACAATTTCTGAAAGAGAAGCCAAATTGATGCTTTCTTCGATGAAACCAATCATTGACCCGCACCTTGTTTATTTTGGCTTTTATAAAGGGGACCCTATTTGCTTTTTTATTAGTATTCCTGAAATTAATCAACTATTCAAATATGTTGATGGAAAAATGGATTGGATAGGAAAGCTTAAATTTTTATGGAATAAAACTTTTAACCCACCAAACAAAATGTTAGGACTGGTATTTGGCGTAGTGCCTGAATTTCAAGGAAAAGGAGTGGAAAGCGCCATGGTTACAGAGTTTAAGGACAATATAGCAGAGAAAAAATTAGCCTATCAAACCATTGAAATGAATTGGGTGGGAGACTTTAACCCTAAAATGATGCGGGTATGTGAACAGTTAAATGCCTCCATATTTAAAACGCACCATACTTACCGGTATATTTTTGATCGGACAGTTCCTTTTGAAAAACATAAAGTGTTAAAATAAAATCTTATCAATTTAATTAGGAAGCAAAAACCGCTATTTGGGCTTGCTTTTATTAAATCTAGATCCTTCGCATTTAAGATGGTGTGGTTAGGCCGATCAATTAATTTTAATCTATAGGGTAGACAAAAGAACGCATAAAAAAAACCGGCAGTAGCATTGCATGTATCGCACCGTTACCACCGGTTTTTTTCAAATCTTTAACAAGGCTTAGGTAATAGGTTTTCCTAAACTTTCTTAAGAAGTGTTGTAACCACTTTAAAATCAGTCTGATTTAAAATGATTTCAGCACCTAATTGATTGTCTATTGCCTGCTTAGGAGTTAAATTTTAGAAATCTCTTGGCTTACTTCTTTATAAATTTTTGTTGTCCCTCAAAATCCGAATTTTCTAATCTGATCAAGTAAGTCCCATTTCTTAAATGACTTAGATCCAATTCCATAGCGGGATAAAGTGCCTGAAGGTAGAAGGTTTCGATTTTCAATCCATCCAACCTATAAATAGATACCTTTGTCGGTGTGGTGAATACTTCGGCCAACCTCAATACACATTTCCCTTGGGTTGGGTTAGGGGACAAGGTGAATTTATGTGGGATGTCTATGGATACACTATTGGTCGCTACTTGTTCTTCTCCCAATATTGCTTGTGCATTATAGCTACCGGCATCAAGGTCGCTTAAATCACCCTTCCAGAGTAGCGGAGACTCTTGCACCCAATGAATAGCTGTATTTGATATCGTACCTGATCCATTGGTCAATTGAATATCCTCTGCACTAAGCAAAGGTGTTGAGGTGTTTAGCTTTAGTTCAATGGCCTGATCTTCTTCTTTTATCACCCTTAGTTGTCCTTCCATAGGTACTGAGGTATATTGAATAGAGTCCCCTAAGTGAATTAAAAGAGGTTTGGAGGACAGAGGAAGCGTCAGTTGACCATTTGCATAAGAAAGATCGACCTCCTCTCCATTCGGGGATATTCCTGACAAATACCATGCATTTTGGGCCGGATATGCGGCTGGAATTTGGAAATTAACCGTCAAGCTATCATCCCCTGAAACCGGACGCCAGGCAACGATATGTGATAAGTTACCCTCTTCATTGCGTAGTTGGTAAATATATGCATGCTCATCTTCTCTGATTACATCTTCAAAAAAGAGATTTCCCATTCTATTTTGCATGGCTTCAGCAGCGGTAAAAGCCCGCTTTTCCTTAAAATCATAGTGCAAAGATTCTGTTAAACCAGATCGCTGATAATTTATGGGGTCTATTCCGGCAAGGGTATCTACGTTGGCAAAAAAGTACCAATGGGCTTTGTCTACCCCCATTCGGCTAAGCCAGAAAAGGCCTCTCAAAGCATATACAGCCTGTGAAATAGGACTAACGGCCTCGGAATTTATCGCAGCTTCATTTTCGCTGGAAGCATCCCAACCCCATTCTGTAACATGTACTTCTTTGCCTGGCATATTGGTGTCTCTAAAGCGCAGGCCGGAAAATAAAGCCCTCATTTCAGAGGCAGGATGTTCGGGGTGAACGGCAATCCTAGCTCCTTCATCGTTTCTGTAATAGCTGTACAGGTGTAAATTAATTCCATCAAGGTAGGGTGCGGCTGCTTCATGTAATTTGGTACCCATATAATTTTTATGTCCTGTACTGGTTACCGGGTGAGATGCTTGTAAAGCTGCCGGTAATACCTTTAACAAGGGGTCAGCAGTTTTGAGTCCCTGGGCAGTTCCTTCCAGAATTTTTCTGTAAGTTGAGTCACTATAACTCCAGGGCTCATTGCCTACTTCAACCGTGCGAATTAAATTTTCATGACTTGGGCCAAAGACACTGCCAAAGGCATGGCCAAGTCCATACCCTGATGAGAAGGGTTGGTCCCAAATAGATTCAAGGAACCTATCAAAAGTGAATGTAGCATCTACTTCGAAACCTTTGTCAATCCAGTCTTGATACTCTCTGGTCCACTGTGTCCAAGGGCGCAATACATCCGGGTTTTCTCCTCCATAGGAAGGGGTGATGTCTGGATCTGCAGTATCCCAATGAATGTTGTGGTAATTTCTTGCTTGGCTTGCTGCTCTAATAAATTTTTGAGCCCCTTCATCTGGTCCTTGTAGATTGGGGACTTTTTTGGTGCCCCAAGCCCATACCGTGTTGACCCCAAAGAGCTTCCCAAAACTAGAGTTCTGAGGCTTAGGAGCAGGAGGCGGGCCATAATTGCCAAATTGATCGTATACGGTTAACTCTTGAACTGAGGCTTTTTTATAATTTATGTCTACCAATTGCTGTTCTAACCTTATATATCTGGTTCGGCTATTTACTGGAAGCTCTATATTATGAATATCTAAGGAATTGGGGTCTAATTCTGCAAGTAAAGTCAAGCTATCCAAGTCCGGGCCAACCCATAATTTAGAAGTAATGGCAGTGTTGTTTCCGTTCCATTGTTTGGCAGCAATCCACGATACAGGTTTGATTTCACCTAGATCCAATGTGATGTATTCAGATAATGGGGCTGAATAGGCAGCCAATTCTTGAATGCTAAATGCTGCACTTGAAGTCAAACTTACCTTTGTTACTTCCTCCATTTCAATAGGGAAGCGGATATGGCCGGCATCGCTGGTGCTATAGGTTGTCCGAAGAGTATCGCCCTGTTGATTGATCACTTGGATGTTTACAGGTTCTGTATGGTTGTTTACCAATCGCAAGCCTAGCCTATGTATTGAAACCGGGGCTAAATCTAAAGTAAAGCCGGCTTCACCACCAATTGGTGTTATGGAAGGGGTGCTATTCCCAAGGCTTCCATCTGTAGCATTTTCCATAGCTGCACCATTGGAGGCTACACCTACTTTATTCAAGAAAATGTTTTGCCGCTCATTGCTAACATAGCCATCTGGCAGGGGGTTGGTAGATAGCCATGCGGTTGCATTGTTGTCATCTATTACCGCTTCCGGAGCATTCTGAGAAATATTGGCAGAAGAGCTGGCAGTTACAGTTGCATTTTTTGACAAGGCATCATACAATCCTGCATCCGGGTCCCAAGTGATTTCAGGTTCCGGCTCAGGGTCAATTGGAATTTCACTGACAAGACTGTCCCCATAGGCTTCAAATTCAAAAACTGTAACTTTCTTATAATCTTGAGGGACAACCTGGTGTTCAATTCGAAGATACCTGGCTTCTATGGCTTCGGGGAATATAGTGCTGATATAGGCCGCTTCATTTGGCTGCAATTGTGCAACTTGCACCAAGCTATCCAAATGGTTTCCCACCAATAGTTGTGTTGAAAGCGAATTATTATTTCCCGACCAATGTTTCGTTTTTACTTCACTGACCAGATAACTGTCTCCTAAATCCAAAGTGATGTATTCTTTGGGGCTGCTTTCCAAAACCGCGATGTTGCCAATGGAAAATGCGGAAATGCTATTAAATTTTATTTTTACAATATTTTGAAGGTTGACTTCAAACCTAATGTTATGGTATTGCTGTTCCGGCAAGTATTCTTTTACGGCAATAACTCCCGTGCTGTCTAAAAATGAGATGTTTACCTTTTCTTGCAAGTTATTAAGTTTTAATCCTAATAAATAGATGCTTGTCGGCGTAGAGAAATCTATAAAGGCCTCTGCCGAGTTGGTATTGTTTGGTTGGAAGGAATTGATTGTTTCCGGGTCTATATTACTACTTTGAATACGGCCAGATTGAAGAAGCAGGTTTTGGTAGTCATTCTTATAAAAATTCGTAGGGAAGGGATGTGTTGACAACCAAGAAGTGTTAAGCATTCCATCTACTGCTTTTTCTTCACCGGATGGAGAGGCACTAGAACTCGAACTGATGGATCCTTCAATCTTTTGTTTTTCTTCTTGCGCGTAAAGCGTAAAATTTGAAAAAAAGAAAATAAAAATAAGGATAGAACTTTTGGTAAAGTGAAATGACATAATTTAATAGTTTATTTCCATTAAACTGGGCTTATAAAAATTACTCTTATTGGGTAATCTGGTGATTTAATAGTGTAATTAAGCAATAAAAAACACCAAGATATTTAATAAATAAAAATGTGATATTCTTCCAATTTAAAATGATACGGCAATTTATAAATATAACAATATAAAGAGCAAAAAAAATTCCTTATTTTAAAAAAAAAAGGTTTCCAACCTTGGTTGGAAACCAAAAGTGGAGGATAACGGATTCGAACCGATGACCTCTACACTGCCAGTGTAGCGCTCTAGCCAACTGAGCTAATCCCCCGAAATGGAGTGCAAATATAGATAGGTATTTTAAATCATCAAATTATTCTGTGGAATATTTTATACGCGTCAGAATACTTCTGCCTAGCGTGATTTCATCTGTATACTCTAATTCGCTCCCTACTGGGATGCCTCTGGCGATAGAAGATACTTTTATGTTTTTATCTTTTAATTTCCTGGTGATAAAAAAGGAAGTAGTGTCACCCTCCATGGTAGCAGGAAGAGCCAATATTATTTCATTGACAGGGATTTCACTTGTTGGAGAATCAATGCGTTTAATGAGAGATTCAATTTTTAGTTCTTCAGGTCCGATTCCTTGAATAGGGGAAATCACACCTCCCAAGACATGGTAGAGCCCTGTGTATTGGTTGGTGTTTTCTATGGCCAATACATCAGGGAGGTCTTCCACTACGCAGATTACACTTTTATCCCTTTTATTTCCATTGCAAATGCTGCATATGGTACTATCGGAAATATTGTGACAAATTTCGCAATACTGAATATTTTTGCGAAGGTTTATTAATGAGTCTGTAAGCGAGGTGGTTACAGGTTCTTTTTGTTTGAGCAAGTGTAAGGTAAGTCGTAAGGCTGTTTTTTTTCCAATGCCGGGAAGTCGACTTATCTCTGTTACAGCATTTTCAATTAATTTGGAAGGAAAGTTCAATTAGCGTTTGATTTAAACAATTGTTGCCTGAATGCCTGCTTCAAGAATGGATTCACACATTGGTTTAAGTTTACTCACACTTCCTTTCTTAACAGAGCATTTTCCTTTATAATGTATGATCATCGTACATTGTTCCGCCTGCTCCTGTGAATGCTTACAAACTTTAATTAAAACCTTGGAGACATGATCAAAAGTGTTGATATCATCGTTGAAAACCACCAAATCATGTTCTTCCTTGTCTACAAGTTCTTCTACTAGTAATTCTTCTTCGGATTCAAATAAATGTTCTAAAGGTTTCATTTTGCAAAGTTAATAATTAATCCCAATTTTATTGCCCTTTAGCGGAAAGCATTATGGATTCAAATCTTGTATTGATTGTAATAACATTTTATTTTTTACTGTTGTTCCTTATTTCTTGGCTTACTTCAAGGGATTTAACGTCCGACACTTTTTTTACGGGTGATAGAAAATCACCTTGGTTTTTGGTGGCTTTCGGGATGATCGGTGCCTCGCTATCAGGTGTCACTTTTATTTCAGTTCCCGGAGAAGTAGGCAATAGTAATTTCTATTATTTTCAATTGGTGTTAGGTTATACTGTAGGTTATGCAGTAATCGCTAAAGTGCTCCTTCCTCTATATTACAAGCTTAATTTAGTCTCAATATACGCATACCTTGAAGGTAGGTTTGGATTTTGGTCCTATAAAACCGGAGCCTTCTTTTTCATTCTTTCTCGCACTTTAGGTTCATCCATTAGGGTATTTTTGGTGGCAGGGGTTTTGCAAATAATTTTATTTGATCATTGGGGGATTCCTTTCTGGGTTTCTGTTTTAATTACGGTCACTCTTATTTGGTTGTATACTTTTAGAGGGGGGATTAAAACTGTGGTATGGACAGATACTCTGCAAACGTTCTTTATGCTTTTGGCAGTATTGGTTAGTATTGTTTTGGTATCAAAAGAACTTAGCATCGCTGACGTAGGTGATTTGATGATCAAGGTAGCTGAACAGCCCCATTCGAAAATTTTTAACTGGGATTGGAAAAGCGGGACTAATTTTTTCAAGCAGTTTTTTTCGGGGATGTTTATTGTCATTGTGATGACCGGATTGGATCAGGATATGATGCAAAAAAACCTTACATGTAGAAACTTAAAGGATGCCCAGAAAAATATGTTTTGGTTTACCAATATTTTGGTCTTGGTAAACCTGATCTTTTTGGCCTTAGGAGTACTGTTATACATGTATGCCGAAGCCAATCAAATCGCTATCCCTGAACGAACAGATGACTTGTACCCATTATTGGCTACTTCTCATTTTTCAACTTTTGCCGGAATTGTTTTTGTATTGGGGATTACCGCTGCAGCTTACAGCAGTGCAGACTCTACCCTTACCGCACTTACTACCTCTTTTTGCTATGATTTCCTTCAAATAGATAAAAATCCCGACAAAAATAAGGCTTTGTCTATCCGGAAAGCAGTACATCTTGGGTTTACCTTTTTAATGTTTTTTGTAATCTTGTTATTTCGTTGGCTAAACGATCAAAGTGTTATCAATGCTGTTTTCTTGATTGCAGGCTATACTTATGGACCATTGTTAGGGCTGTATTCATTTGGCCTTTTTACCAAATACAAAGTAAAAGATGCATGGGTGCCATATTTAGCAGTAATGGCCCCAATGATTTCTTTTTTCCTTTCCTCTCAGTCAGAAA
>NZ_CAXBOC010000259.1:0-7752 GCF_963976465.1 uncultured Cyclobacterium sp.
AGGTCACGTTCAGGATACTTTGGTCACCTATTTCTATTGATTTTGAATTGAAACCAATGAAGGAGAAAACCAATGTAGACTGTTCAGGTACTGATATGGTGTAATTACCATCGATGTCAGTGGCCGTACCTAGGCTGGTGCCCGGGACTGATACGGTTACCCCGGGAATGGGTTCACCATTTTCATCGGTAACCTTACCAGAAATGGTTACATCAACAAGATTAAAGGCCTCGCTTGCAGGAATTTCAGCTTTGGAATCGGCAGCCTTAATAGGCCCCAATTGTAGCCCCAAGAGAAGCATACAAAATAGCGGGAACCAGTAAAATGTAAAAGATTTTCTTTTTTTCATACTGTTGAAAAGGTTAAATATTAGTAGATGGATTATTATAATAATTCAATTGGGCTGTAGTGTGAAATATTGATTATGGTATTTCTTGTTTTGATTGGGTAAAAAATAATTCTCTCCGATTTTATCAAAATTAACTGTGGTTAAAGCTTTAGGTGGTCAATATAATATTTATAAAATATAAAACTTATATTTATCTAAAAAATTGATTAAAAAAAAAACTAAAAATCTTTAATTTATTATATTTAATAATTATTGTAATTTTTGATTTTATTATAATCTAATTTAGATGATATTGTTTAGGTATGTTTAAGACTTAGTTAATGAAGTTTTGGTCTTTATTTAAATACCAGGTAATCTCATTTTTAAATGAGCCATGGTGGGGCCCACTTGATAAGTGAGGTATAGGGATTGGCTAGTACGAGTAGTTTTGATTATTAGTGCTGGCTCAATCAATTAAAACATGACTTTTATCATGTTTACACCTTCTTATAGTCAAGTTTGCTTTGGTATTTGAGGATTAGCTTTGTAGAAAATAAAAGGTATATGCAAGCCAAGCTAGAAACACAATTTGCCTTCCCAAGTGAATTAATCACTTCTTATCAGGAAATGCCTTTGCCTGAGGGGTTTAAAATCAATTTGGGGGCTAAACCAGATAATAAAACATTTCAAATAACGGCGAAACCGGTACTTTATACTGCCCATCTGCCAAGAGTTCTTGATTGGTTACATGGCCTAGATCAGCCTAGCCTATTAGAGAAAGAACCATGCGATACTCCGGTACTTTTGTTTGATAAAGCATTATCATTTGAAAGGCTCTTATTCCATTATGATGGGACACCTGCCTCAGCTAAGATCATCAAGCATTTTCTCCACTTGTTTTCAGTAAATATTCAGGAAAGTAAAGCCACCATCATTTCACCTGCTTTTATTCCTAAATCAAAATTGAAGGAAGAACAAGAAATCATCCAGGAGGTGGCCGATCATACTGCAGAAACCTCATTTATAAAATTCAATTTCGATAGAATTGGGGATTTTTGGTCTTACGCTGTCAAACACCAGAAAACATTGTTGGTAACCACCAAAAATAATCAATCTGATTTGGCAAAAGTACTTTTTCATTTTTATAAAGGAGGATTATGGTACGATAAATTGTCATTTTATCTGGCTTTATAATTTGCTGTTTTTAATAATAATCGTTATGTTTTTTCTTATATTAAAGGTTTAACTTATCTGAAAATGGAGGAAATGCCAGTTAGAATAGAAAAATCCAAAATTGTCAGCTGCTTTCATTGTGGGGAAGGCTGTGAGGATGAGTTACTTGTGCGAGATGAAAAGAATTTTTGTTGCACAGGTTGCCTGACTGTCTATGAGGTGTTGAATGAAAATAATTTATGTGATTATTACGACATAGAAGTTACTCCGGGTACAAATCTGAAAGAACAAGAAATTAGAGACAATCGATTTGATTATTTGGATGATGAGGATGTAATCAACAAACTGATTGACTTTAGAGATGAGGAGCAAACCCATGTTACTTTTACAATACCCATGATCCATTGTGCCTCTTGCATATGGCTTCTAGAAAACTTATATAAACTTGATCCTGGAGTTACTTTTTCCAGGGTTGATTTCATAAAAAAGAAAGTTCAAATTAAATTTTCGTCCAAAGAGACCAGTTTAAAATCAATAGTTAAATTACTTTCTCGTATAGGCTATGAACCTAGAATTAACCTTTCCGATTTAGGAGAAGAAAGAGGTTTGAAAAGCGATAAAAAACTAATTTACCAATTGGCAGTTGCTGGGTTTTGTTTTGGTAACATGATGTTTTTTAGTTTGCCCGAATACTTTTCAGAGACAGAATTATTGGGCAATGGATTCAATCACCTTTTTAATTATTTGAATATCCTATTGGCTCTTCCTGTTGTTTTTTACTCTGCAACAGATTATTTCCGCTCTGCCTGGTTGGCCGTAAGAAATCGTTCGGTTAATATGGATGTGCCCATTGCATTGGGAATCATTAGTTTGTTTACTTACAGCCTGTTCGAAATTTTTGTTACCGGGCAAGAAGGTTATTTGGACACCCTTGGCGGGTTGTTATTTTTCCTCTTGGTGGGTAAATATTACCAACAAAAAACTTTTGATACGCTTTCATTTGACCGAGATTACAAAGCTTATTTTCCTATAGCCATTACCAAAATGGTCAAAGACCGTGAAGTAGTAATTCCTTTAACCAAGTTAGATGTAGGAGATATTGTAAAAGTGAGGAACGAGGAACTGGTTCCTGCAGATAGCCTATTGTTGGATGCCAAAGCTTCCATTGATTACAGTTTTGTGACGGGTGAGGCGATCCCTGTCCCTGTCAAAAAAGGAGAGCTAATATATGCGGGAGGTAGACAGAAGGGGGGAGCTATCAAGCTTGCCGTTCAGAAATCTCCTTCTCAGGGCTATTTAACAGACCTTTGGAACCATGATGCATTTTCTAAAGAAGAACAAAAAGATTCACTGGCATCCTTGGCCAACCAAATCAGTGGGAAATTTACTTTCACGGTACTTTTTATAGCATTTGGGGCACTGATTTACTGGGGTTTTAGTGATGTTTCGATTGGGGTAAAGGCCTTTACTTCTGTTTTAATTATTACGTGCCCATGTGCACTGGCTATGTCTACTCCATTTACATTGGGGAACGTGATGCGGATATTTGGAAAGGGTGGCTTTTACTTAAAGAATACCCAAGTGATAGAGAAATTAGCCGGTATAGATAGTCTTGTATTTGACAAGACAGGTACCCTGACAGCTCCCTCCAAGGCAAAAGTAAGCTACCAAGGTGAAAACCTTTCTGAGGTATCCAAACGAATGATTAAGGCTTTGGTGAATTACTCGGTACATCCGTTAAGCAACAGTATAAACCAGTGGTTAGGAAATATTGACCCGGTGCTATTACATGAAGTGGAGGAAATCCCCGGAAAAGGATTGCAAGCTAAGTATAAGTCCAAAACCATAAGTTTAGGTTCTGCATTATTCTTAGGAGTTGGGCCTACAGACAATGCTGGTAATATGGGCAATGAAGTGCATTTGGTGATTGATGGGATGTATTGGGGTGTTTTTAGAATTGCCAGTAGCATTCGGGAGGGGATAGAGAAAATGGTCCCTGATTTAGCGAATTCCTATGAGGTACATTTACTTTCGGGAGACCACAATCATGAAGAGCAATATTTGAAAAAAGCACTGGGAGAAAATGTCTCCATGCATTTTCAGCAATCCCCTAAAAGTAAATTGGCACATATCCGAAACATGCAAGAGGACAGAAAGCGTGTGTTGATGGTAGGTGATGGACTCAATGACGCCGGAGCCCTCAAGGCAAGTGAGGTTGGGATTGCCGTTACTGACAATATCTCTCATTTTAGTCCTGCAAGCGATGGGATATTGGATGGGGGGAAGCTTAATCATTTGCCAGATTATTTGGATTTTGCTAAGACCGGTCGAAAGATTATTAAAGCCAGCTTTGGTTTAAGTTTTACCTACAATGCGGTAGGAATCTTTTTTGCTGTTCAGGGATTGGTAAGTCCGGTATTATGTGCTATTTTAATGCCTGCTAGCAGTATTTCTGTGGTTTTGTTTACAACAATTGCCACCAATTTTCAAGCGTATAGAAAAGGATTAAACGATAAAGAGATGATTCTATGGAAGTGATATTTGTTCTGATAGGTATAAGTTTAGTCATGGCCGGAGGCTTCTTATGGCTTTTTTTCAAAGCGATGAAAGGGGGCCAGTTTGATGACCAACATACACCTGCGATCAGAATACTATTTGATCAAAAAACGAAAAGTAAAGCAAATAAAAAACCACCTAAAAAAAAGAAGTGATATGTCAGGAACGACACTTGAAAAGTTTAGTTACGATAATAAGATCGTAAAATTCTTCGGGGCAGCCACCATGATATGGGGATTGGCCGGAATGCTGATAGGCTTGCTTGCTGCCACCCAGCTATTCTTACCCGAAGCAAATTTAGGCAATCCTTATACGACCTTTGGAAGGATAAGGCCCCTTCATACGAATGCGGTAATCTTTGCCTTTGTAGGAAATGCCATTTTTGCTGGCGTTTATTATTCAATGCCTCGTCTATTGAAGGCACCTATGTGGAATAAAACCCTAAGCTGGATCCACTTTTGGGGATGGCAGGCCATAATTCTCTCTGCAGTAATTACGCTTCCCTTGGGGTTAACTTCATCCAAGGAGTATGCAGAACTTGAATGGCCTATAGATATTGCCATTGCCGTCATTTGGGTAGCATTTGGTGCCAATATGATTGGCACGCTGATCAAGCGGCGTGAAAAACACATGTATGTTGCCATTTGGTTTTACCTGGCTTCATTTGTAACTGTAGCAGTGCTGCATATTTTTAACTCCCTCGCTTTGCCGGTATCATTTATGAAAAGTTACTCTGCTTATGCCGGAGTGCAAGATGCCTTGGTACAATGGTGGTATGGACACAATGCCGTAGCATTTTTCCTTACTACACCTTTCTTGGGCTTAATGTACTATTATTTGCCAAAAGCAGCCAATAGGCCTGTGTTCTCTTATAAGCTCTCTATCGTCCACTTTTGGTCCCTAATTTTCCTTTATATTTGGGCAGGCCCACATCACCTTTTGTATACCGCATTGCCTGAATGGGCTCAGGTTTTAGGTGTAGCCTTTTCAATCATGCTACTTGCTCCAAGTTGGGGTGGGATGGTGAATGGACTGCTCACCCTAAGAGGTGCATGGGATAAGGTTAGAGTGGACCCTGTCTTAAAGTTTATGGTGGTAGCTGTGACAGCCTATGGTATGGCTACCTTTGAAGGGCCTTTACTTTCTATAAAAAGTGTAAATGCCATTGCCCATTATACGGATTGGATTGTCGCTCACGTGCACATTGGTGGACTAGGGTGGAATGGATTTCTAACTTTCTCCATGCTGTATTGGTTATGGCCAAGAATGTGGAGAACCAAATTATTCTCCGTTAAATTAGCCAATACCCACTTTTGGTTGGGAACCTTGGGGATATTGTTTTATGCCTTGCCAATGTATGTGGCAGCCCTCACCCAAAGTTTAATGTGGAAAGAATTTGCAGATACAGGTCGTTTGGCTTATCCTAACTTCTTGGAGACGGTCATTCAGATTGTGCCCATGTATATGCTTCGTGCTTTTGGAGGCTTACTCTACCTGGCTGGTGCCATATTAATGGTGTACAATTTGGTTAAAACTGCTGCTGCAGGATCCTTCTTAGAAGAAGAAGAAGATGAAGCTCCGGCTTTAGCAAAACACGTGGAAGAAAAGAATGAATTCTGGCACAGGGCATGGGAAAGAAAGCCTGTATTTTTTACCATATTGGCTACAGTAGCCATCCTAATTGGTGGTATTGTAGAGATTATACCTACCATATTGGTGAAGTCTAATGTGCCTACCATTAGTAGCGTTCAGCCTTACACTCCGCTAGAATTGCAGGGAAGAGATTTGTATATTGCCAATGGTTGTGTGGGATGTCACTCGCAAATGATTCGTCCATTTAGGTTTGAAACTGAGCGATATGGAGAATATTCCAAAGCAGGAGAATATGTTTATGACAGACCGTTTTTATGGGGATCCAAACGTACCGGTCCAGACTTACATAGGGTAGGGGGGAAATACCCAGATAGCTGGCACTATCACCATATGGTAGATCCAAGGAGCATGTCACCGGGTTCTTTGATGCCACCTTACCCTTGGATGACCACCAATATTATGGACCATAGCAATATTGGAGCGAAAATTAGAACCATGCAAAAATTAGGCGTACCCTATGAGGAAGGTTATGATGAAAGGGCTTTGGAAGACCTGCAAAGTCAGGCCAAAAAAATTGCTGGAAATCTAAAAGAGTCAGGTATAGAAGTTTTACCGGATACGGAAATTGTAGCCTTGATTTCTTACCTACAGCGATTAGGAACTGATATTAAAAAAGGTGGATCCGGAAACGAATAAACTAGAAAGAAATGAAAAAAAATATTTTAAGTTCAATGGAGAATATTGAGATCTATCCAATCATTTCCTTATTGATATTTGTTATTTTCTTTATCGGAATGTTTTGGTGGGTCTTAAAAGTAGATAAAACTTATGTGGACCACATGAAAGAAATGCCACTCAATGATGAACCTCAAAACGATAAGTCGAATGAAAAACTTTAAACTGATTGGAGTCACCCTGATGTGTTTATTTATGGCAGTGCCCGGCTTTGCCCAAGAAGCAGAAACCAGCTTCTTGGCCCAAATGCAGCAGCTCGATAGCAATACTTTGCTATTACTAGCCATAATTACTGTCGTTTTGCTTGTCATTGTGATCATTGTGGCAGTGATGGTTTATATGCTGTCATTCCTAATGACATTAATGAGAAAGGAAAA
The DNA here is from genome assembly GCF_963976465.1 of uncultured Cyclobacterium sp. Lineage (NCBI taxonomy): Bacteria > Pseudomonadati > Bacteroidota > Cytophagia > Cytophagales > Cyclobacteriaceae > Cyclobacterium > uncultured Cyclobacterium sp. The sequence goes on from NZ_CAXBOC010000259.1 coordinate 6,763, forward strand.
CCCTGCTTTGGCAGAAGAACCTTCTTGGTGGGAGTCGTTCAAGACCAAATATGTGGTTGGTAAAGTGAAACCAATTGCTGAAGAAAAAGATATTCAACTTGACCATAATTATGACGGAATTGTGGAATTGGATAATTTCATGCCTCCATGGCTAAAATATGTCTTTTACCTAACGATTTTCTCAGCGGTAGTTTATTTTTTGAACTACACCGTTTTAGGTATAGGTAAAACGCAAATTGAAGAATATGAGGCATCTTTGGAGGAGGCGGCACTTGAAGCGGAAGCAAGGGGAGCTATGATGCTAACTTCTATTGACGAAACCAATGTAGAACTAGATACATCTACCCCAGCTTTGGCCGCAGGTGAGGAATTATTTGCAGGAAATTGTGCGGCCTGCCATGCCATGGACGGTGGAGGTGGAGTTGGTCCAAACTTAACTGATGAGTATTGGTTACATGGGGGAGATATTAAAAGTGTCTTTACGGTAGTTAAATATGGTGTGGTTGAAAAAGGAATGATTCCATGGCAAGATCAATTAAGCCCTGAGCAAATGCAGCAAGTATCAAGTTATATTTTGTCCCTACAAGGAACTTCACCGGCCAATCCAAAAGAACCTCAAGGAGAAAAATATGAACCCACTATCGAAGAACCGGTAGATGCTTTGGGTGAGGAAGAGTTGGGTGTAGAACCTGCCGAATAAAGCCAAAAGGTCGGGTTTGAAGCTTTTTCAGACCCGACATTTATCATAAAACAAGAGAATCATGGCTGTAAGAAATGAAAATCTAAATCCGGATAAGTTCAGAGATGCCCTTGGCACTGTGAATCAGGATGGAAAAAGACATTGGGTTTTTCCCAAAAAGGTTTCCGGGAAATTTTATCAATACAGGACCTATTTATCATGGTTACTCCTTGGGATTTTGTTTGCAGGACCTTTCATTAAAGTGGATGGTCGACCTTGGCTACTATTCAATATTTTTGAACGTAAATTCA
>NZ_CAXBOC010000260.1:0-7711 GCF_963976465.1 uncultured Cyclobacterium sp.
GACCTACCTTCACCGGACAAAGTATAAGTAAAAAGCAAAAGAGATTTTCGAATAGAAAATTAACAATAAACCCAAAGGGCTGTTTCCATATAGGAAGCAGCCTTTTGTATTGGCACTTATCAATAAATAGGATCTTTAGGCACTGAGAGAAAGCAATGAGGGTGCCTTTTCATTCCTATTTTTGGGTAATAGTCAACGGCTTTGGGCGCAGAAAGCAGGATCAAGTTGGACTGGGGAAAGGCTTCCTTGGTTAACATTACCAACTTCTTCCCTATGCCTTGCTTTTGAAAATCAACATGTACAGCCAGATCAGACAAGTAAGTGCAATAACTTTGGTCAGAGATCGATCTGGCAATTCCGATTAATTCTCCTTCCATTCTTGCCGTGAGAATCAGGTCAGCATGCAAAAGCATCTTTTCCAAACGCTTTAGGTCTCCTACCGGCCTTCGCTCGCCCAATGTAGAAGAGATTAGCAGCTTTTGAAAGTCAGCTACTTTTAATTCAGGCTCGGCCTGATAAACAATAGAAGTCGACATATGGGCTGGGTTGATGTACCATTTGTTTCATGGCTAAAAATATTTTATTTTCAGTTTCCGGATAAAAAACAATATCTTGTAATTAAAGAATTTGACTGGAATTTTGCAATAATATTAAAGCCTTATTCTTTATATAAGGGTCTAAGAACAACAGCACAAAAAAATCAACCATCGCCAATTTAAAACTTTAAACCTAATTAAATCATGACAAGCAGAAGAAACTTTTTGCAAAAACTGACACTCTCGGCAGTTTCTCTCCCTCTTATTCCAAACTTCACGCAAAACACGCAAGCAAGCATGAATCACAATACCAAAAAAGCAAGCACTTTAAGAGTTGCCATAATGGGCTTGGGTAGTTATGCTACCCGTGTGGCCAAGGCCATGTTGGATTCCAAAAATGCCAAGTTGGTAGGCCTGATCAGTGGCACACCTTCCAAAATTAAGGATTGGCAAGCCACTTATAATATACCGGACAAAAACTGTTACAATTATGAAAATTTCGATGCCATCAAGGACAATCCGGACATTGATGCTGTTTATATTATCACACCAAATGCCCTACACCACCCGCAGACCTTACGGGTCGCTGCTGCCGGTAAGCATGTGATTTGTGAGAAACCGATGGCCATCAATGCCAAGGAAGGTAAAGAAATGGTGGAAGCTTGCGACCAAGCCGGCGTTAAACTACTTGTAGGTTACCGCATGCATTTCGAACCTAACACATTGGAAATTATTCGCTTACGCGAAAATGGAGCATTCGGTGATATTAAATTCTTTCAAGGCTTGAGTGGGTTTAGAATTGGTGACCCGACCCAATGGCGGCTGAACAAGGAATTGGCAGGTGGTGGTGCCATGATGGACATCGGCATCTATTCTATCAATGGCGCCCGATATATGGTGGGTGAGGAACCGGAATGGGTAACCGCCCAAGAAACCAAAACAGACCCGGTAAAATTTAAGGAAGGGGTTGACGAAACCATTACTTTCCAGTTTGGATTTCCAAGTGGGGTGATCTCCTCTTGCCTGTCAACCTACAGTACCAGCCATTTGGATAAGTTTTTCTTAAATGGCACCAAAGGCTTTGCAGAAATGCAGCCCTCCACAGGCTATGGTCCGATTAAAGCATGGACGAATAAGGGCCCATTAAATTTCCCTCATGTAACACACCAAACTGTACAAATGGATAGAATGGCAGGGATCATTTTAGATGGTGAAACCGCTAAGGTACCTGTAGATGGTGAAGAAGGGCTTAAAGATTTAATTATAATTGATGCTATTTATAAAGCCGTTAAAACGGGTAAAAAAGTGAAGCTTGATTTGACCTAAAGAACATCTAAAAATAAAACCAATAGCCATTTAGCTGTAGGTCGAGCGATGTCCCAAAGGAGAAATTCTTTGGGACTTTTTGTTAGAGAAATTGGTTGCAAAGGTCAATAGATTCCCAAAACCATCTTAAGAACTAAGCCTAATCCCAAAGGGATAGCAGCCTAATAAATCAATATGCCACTCCTACGGAGTTTAAATCCTATTCTAGTCCTATTTTCTATAATCTTTACACCCCTTTGGGGTTTGAAAATTATCAGATTAAGCAAATTGGAAAATATAATTCGTACCTCGAAGTAAAACCAAATCCCCAAGGGATGACAGGATTATAGATATCAAAATCCATCTCAAATCTAAACCCCAAAGGGGTGACACAATTCCGGGTTTTCTGTGAAAAACCATGACTTACCCTTGACTTTTATCAACGATTTAAAACTGATTTTTTATTTGAAAACCTAGACTGAGGTGTCACTCCTACGGAGTTTAAACCCTATTCTGATCCCATTTTCTATAATCTTAACACCCCTTAGGGGTTTGAAAAATATTATACCCTTTTTAAATACCTGAAGACCTACATCTTCCACTTCGGTAGGCTCACAATTGCCTGAATTTAAATATTGAATAACCCAATTCACCATGTCCTAACCCAAATCCCAAAGGGATGACAGGATTAAAGAAATCAAAATCCATCTCAAATCAAACCCCAAAGGGGTGACACAATATTGCACTATAAAATTTAGTTTTTAACGATAACTATTTATATTATATTGATATTGTGATAATTACAACCTAAAACAATAACCAAACTCAATTTAAAATGGCAAGCACTTTCTCACAAATTTATATCCAATATGTTTTTGCCGTAAAAGGCAGAGTAAATCTATTGAAGAGACCTTGGCGTGATGAGGTTTTTAAATACATTTCTGGAATAATAAAAGGCAAAAATCAGAAAGCAATTATAGTAAATGGAATGGCTGACCATGTCCATGCTTTTGTTGGCTTAAAACCAGCAATGCCTATTTCAGATTTGATTCGAGACATAAAAAATAATTCAACTAATTTTATCAATGAACAAAAATTCCTAAAGGGAAAATTCGAGTGGCAAGAAGGGTATGCTGCGTTTTCCTATTCTCATTCACAGATGAATCATGTGTACCAATACATTGCAAATCAGGAAGAACATCATCGAAAGAAAACTTTTAAAGAAGAATACTTTGAATTTCTTGAAAGATTTGAAATTGAATATGAGGAACAATATTTATTTGATTGGCTAGACTGAGATGCTACCCTCAAAGGGTATACATCATTGGAAAAATATAATCCGTACCTCGAATCAAAGTAAATCCCGAAGGGATGATAGGATTATAGAGCCACAATTCATCTCAAATCTAAAACCCCAAAGGGGTGACATTAACTTATTTTGTCAAGGTAAAATTATGCCCAAATCTTTTCCTTGACTTTTATCAACGATTTAAAACTGATTTTTTATTTGAAAACCTAGACTGAGGTGTCACTCCTACGGAGTTTAAACCCTATTCTGATCCCATTTTCTATAATCTTAACACCCCTTTGGGGTTTGAAAAATATCAGATTAAGCAAATAAGATATGTACTTCAAAACAAATCCCGAAGGGATGACAGGATTATAGATATCAAGATCCATCTCAAATCTAAACCCCAAAGGGGTGAAAGCCTTTTTCCAGACCTGGCTATGTCCAAAAAAATAGTTAAATTAAGGCCTCTCTATTCCCTTTTGGAGGATTTTTGTTTAACTAACTAAATAACCCTATCAATCAAATTTCTATTTTTCAAAATCCCATATGGTAACAAAAATAAACATCCTAGGTATTTGTGGTAGCGCCAGCCCAAACTCCGCCAACCTTAGCCTATTAAAATACCTCGTGGATTTGGGAAAAGCTGAACTTATCATGGAAATCCTTGATAATTTGACGGAACTACCCCACTTCCAAACTACATTAACGGAAAACAATGTGCCGGAAAAAATCATCTCCTTAAGAAAGAAAATTGACAAAGCAGATGGGGTGATAATTTGTAGCCCGGAATATGTTTTTAGTATACCCAGCGGTTTAAAAAATGTATTGGAATGGTGTGTTTCTACGACCGTTTTTTCAGAAAAGCCTGTTGGTCTCATAACGGCCTCAGCAAGCGGGATAAAAGGACATGAAGAATTGAAACTAATCATGGAAACCATTCAGGCAACTTGCAAAGAGGAAACATCCCTTCTGATCCAAGGCATCAAGGGAAAGGTAAATTCTGCAGGGGAAATAACAGATCAACCTACGAAAAATCAATTGGCCTTATTCCTTGGAGCTTTTATCCATTCAATTGAAGGAAAAAGGAACATTGAAAATAAAAACTTTTAATTCGATTGCAAGGTCAGTAAAAACGAATCCGTATTTGGTAAATTCAATGGCTCCAGTCCTACCCAATCGCGCAAAGCATTTCTGGTAATTATTGCTTGGGAACAGCCGTCCGTTGTACCAAATTCATCCTTTAGTGAATTCGAAAAGCCTCCATCATTACATGAGAATCGCAGGACATTTTCTATGGAAATTTTTATAATATCCTTCTTCTCTTTTTCACTAATCACTACATATGGTTTGACAACAGCAAGTAAGTTAAGCGGATTCCTTACCCAGGTTGAATTGCGACATTCCCCTTCACGAATGCATTTTAAGGTGCTTTTTAGAATCCGGTTGGCATTTGGCATTTCCCGCTCATAAAACCTATAAAGGCTACTGACTTTAAAGGCACCTGAAAGTTGAACATACAATGAACCTCCTCCCCAAAAACCATTTTTGTTTTGGTTTTCAGCAAGAAAATCAAACACTGCCTCTACTATTTGTTCTTGTAAGGGACCATCGAGAGATGCAATCACATTGCCTTGGGCAGACAAAGTTCCGCCTGCCCTCCATGGGTTTTCTTCCCAGCCCAAGTTGTCCATCCAATGATTAAAGTTTTCGACAGATTTCAAATGAATTAGGCCAACCTCTTCATCATCCTTGTTTCCCTTAATTTTTGGATAAGGGTATTTTGTACTGGCACCCAATCGCTTAAATGCGCCCTTCACATAGCCTAGCGCCCTGCCTCTTCTCATGTCTATATTCCGATGTTCGTTTGGGTCGTCATAAAACCCAGTGACAGAATCTTGAAACGAATGAAGAAATCCCACCCATTTTTTCTTAATTGGCTCCGGTACTGTATTTATTAACCCGTTGTCATCAAGCCTGCTAATGACCCTGCAAGTAGATTCAATTCTTGGAGGAGTCTTCTTTTCCGGACTGTCATAAAATCCTCCTGTACCAGAATCATATAAATTGGCATAAAAAACGAACAGGTTTTCATAGGATTTGTCAAGCGCTTCAACTTCTAGAAGTAATTCATTGCCCTGCTGATTTTTACAGCTGATGGAAAAACTGGTTAATGTTAAAACTGCTATAAGAATATAAATTCTTCGCATAATGGATATAAAATCAATTTGAGGCGTTAGTGCATATTTAATTGGCTGCCATATAAGGCGAAAAATCGTTTAGTCATTTGTTTTAGAGACCAGAAACAATCAAATTCAGGAATCTTTCTCTCTTTTCATTCAAGGTCAAGGACTATTTTGATATTTTCCTTTAAGGTTTCAACCAATTCTACTGGTAAAATACCCACTCTTTTTACAAGCCTCTTATTATCTATTGCTCTAATTTGGTCAATCATTACATCACAATCCTGATGGAGATTTGCCATTCCTTTTTTCAAATGAACCCTTAAAATTTGAGTGTCATTTTTAATATTGGTTGTAATAGGGCAAATAATTGTTGAGGGATGCGGGACTTTGTTAAGTAAATTGGTTTGAACAGTCAATACAGGTCTGGTTTTACCTGGTTCTGTTCCAATCTTCGGATTTAGATCGGCTATCCAAATTTCAAATTGATTTATCAGCATGGTCTATCTGTTCAAAGTCTTCTAGTGCTGCCATTGAATCTTTCTTTACCAAAGCAGATTCTTTTGCAAGTCTTTTTTCAATTAAAAGCCGTTTCTGCATTTGATTATAATGCTCCAAAGCTTCATTTATATACCGATTTCTGGGCTTCTTTATTCGAGAAAGAATCTTTTCAGTTTCTCCGAATATAGCCTCATCAATTTTCAAGGAGATTGTCTTCATCGTTTGATTTATTAAACATATTAAATGTATATACAAAAAGTATATTCTACAAGTAAATAATAATTTAAAAATTCAAATATTACCTTCATACTTGGCCTTTCCAGGGCTCAGAATACTTAGTTCTAAATCAATTTGTACCCTAAGCTTTTCTGTCGAGTGGCACAATTTAATCGGTTCTGATAAACTTTAACTCGGATCCCATTCAAGGGTATTCAATATAACCTGGAGAAAATTCGGGTTTTTAAAATCTGATGCCGCATGCCCTGCCTGGTAATAAAACACCATCCCCTTGCCTTTTTGACTGTACCAGCCTGAAGTGGGTTGAGCTCTTGCTCCATCCTCTGTCCTAAAACCAAATAAAACGGTCTTTTGGTCATCCGTAAAACGCTGGTTTAAAAACAATTCAGTATTGATAAGTTGGAAAGCATCATACTCCCCATCGTAATTTGTTTCGTATTCGGATTTAAATGGGACGACTTTTTCATAGTTGACCCCATTACTGGTAATAAAATGTTCGGGATTTAAATTTACCATGGAATAGGTCAAATTGGCCAAGACCTTCCATGGATATTCCTGATGATCTCTTGGGTACAATTGGATGCCCAAAAAATCAAGCCACCTGGGATTTTTCAATTTTGAAGAGGAAATACCGTGATGCAGCACGATTAATGAACCTCCGTTTATGGTATAATCAATTAATACCTGTGTCGTTCTGGGTGCATGGGTTACATGGACATACATAAAAACAAAGTCAAAATCGGATAAATCGGATTGAAGTTCTTCTTCATTTGCTTTGCTAACGAGGTAACCATTTGCCTTCAAACCATCTGCCAGGACGTCCATTTCAGGCCAGGTATCAGACACTATTAAAATCTTGTTCTTTTGTGCAAAAGCTGAAATTGGTATCAATACAATTAGTACCAACAAAAATTTAAATGATGGTGATTTTAGGTTCATGGTTTTATTTTTTTCTAGAGCCAAAGTATAGGCATATCCCTACTTTCCCCTACCCTGTAGTTTAGCGTATGATAACTTACCTTATAAGTTTTCTTAAAGTTAATAATAATGAGTAAACTATCAGCACTCCTTCTTTTAGTCATTTTCTTTTGTTATTCCTTTTTGAAATGCCTTCAGTAAACTAAATGTATACTCGACATCATCTTCAGATTGCCGTGACCATTCCTTGGCAATAGCTGAGAGGTTTACTTCCGTAAGGTTCTCAGCTACTACTTTCTGAATACGGTCATTAAATGGTTTCGATTTTTTCAGGTATTTCCTTGCCTCTCTACCTAGTACCTCTGCCGCAATTACCTTTTCATCGAAATCATCGGTAATCATCGTGTCGTAATGTTTTTTGGTAATTTTATCGAATTCAATATCATAGAAATGGGTTATAATTTTTAGAATATCTCCTAAATCATTATCTCTTTCTTCTGGCCTATCACTCCATGCAATTAATTTTAAAAGTATCATACCAGCTAAAGGGGGGACATTAACCCATTTATTTTCTATTTGTATAGGAGATGGTGATTCTAGCACTTCTTGAAAACCTAGGATGTGCAAATCTGAATACCGTTTATTAAAATCCTCTGTGTCATTTTCTTGTATTTGACCAAATGGTAGTAAATCTATAACAACATTATCCTTTTCAAAATAATAAGTCCATGGTTCTTTTGCTT
>NZ_CAXBOC010000261.1:0-7701 GCF_963976465.1 uncultured Cyclobacterium sp.
TATTGAAAATCAATCATTTAACAACTTTAGTTGATAAAAACCGAAATCGATAATTTATTTATAACATATTTACTTATATTTAATATTAGATAAAAGGTATAGCAAGAAATAACCCATAGTTAACAGCGCTATGGGCTCTTATTATCAGAAAATTCATTTAATTTGAGTTTTTTTATCCTCTAATAATTTATTACTACTAAAATCACCCTTTAAGGTCTATTGACCTTTACCCATTGGTAGTCTTAAGTTATTTTGTAGGTCTTAACCTATACTAAAAATAGTTTTATTATTAACTTATTTCAGCTATTGTCTAGAATGAATGACCAGCGGGAAATCAGGTAAAAAATGCTATTCATTGAATTCTCTTTAGCAAGAGTAAAAAATCTCATGGAAACAAAGGTTTTTAGTTTTAGTATCACTCAATAATAGCAGTAAAGGACCCATTTCATCTGTCGACAGTTAATAAATGGGATCATTTTTAAATCAACATTATAATTAATCAATTATTCTGTTTTTATGGCTTCATATAATTATTTTAATACTCATTTATTTAGAAAAGTGGTCATTACTCTGAGTATGATGATCAGCCTATTGGTAATCTTAGGTTGGGTTTTAGAATTGGTCGGAATATTAAGTATTATACCTCAGGCTGCAACAATGAAATTCCATACAGCCTTAATCTTTCTTTTTTCTAGTATCATTTTGCTTATATCGAAAAAAAATAATTCCGGATTTAAATCCCTTTATATTGGGCTGTCCTATACGATTATTTTTATTGGGGCATTTATTTTGGCGGAGCATCTGGGTTTGTCATTTGTTTCCATTGACAATATTATTATACCCGATGAATTGACAGCAAATAATTCCGGAAGGATGTCTCCTGCCACCGCCATTTGCTCCATTCTAATTGGTGTCGGTTTTCTAGGAAGGTTGTCACCAATCAAGGCCAATAACAAAATAGGATTATATTCTTTCAAGTTTGCGGCTATACTTTCACTTGTAGCCATTATTTCTTACTTACTTTTAATTCCACTTACAAGCAAAACTTCATTCTTCAAACCGATGGCCATTCACACTTCGGGGCTATTTCTATTGATTTCTACCTTGCAATTATTCAACAATCCAAATTCCTCCTTACACCAAATATTAAACGGAGGTTACGAGGGAAGTAAATTGACCAGAAAAATTTTACCTGAAATTATTCTTTTCCCGATACTATCTAGTTTCATATTAATGTTAGTCATCAATTTAGGATTCATATCAGTAGAATTTGGGATGGTAGAATATGCTGCTATATTTATTCCCATTAGTATTCTTTATGTATCCTATATGGCTGTAGGACTCAACAAATTTGAGAAAGAAAGACGAAAACTTACTAACGAACTGGAGGACAGCAATCAGTATTACCTCAAAAGGTTTAAGCAGGGTGTAGATCAGGTATCACTGATTGGTACATTGGATACTAACCTGAACTTTACTTACATAAATGATCTATTCTGCGAGGTCTTAAAATATAATAAAGATGATATATTAAATAAAAACATATCCATACTGCGGTCGGGATATCATGACGATCAATTTTATACTGATTTATGGAAAAAGGTCAAATTAGGTGAGATATGGGTTGATGAAATTAAAAATAAAGCCAAGGATGGTTCCTTTCACTGGACGTTGACTGCAATTATTCCTTTCAAAAATGATAGCGGAGAGATTTTTGAATACATGTCTTTGAGTCAGAATATTACAGAAAGGAAAAATGCTGAAGAGTCAAAAAGCGATTATTTAAAAAAGCTGGAATACAAAAACAAAGAGCTTGAACAATTCGCCTATGTGGCAAGCCACGATCTCCAAGAACCATTACGAACAGTAAATAATTTCACAGAGTTACTTGCCAAGAGACGGACGGAATATTTTGATGAATTGGGTTTAAAAAGCTTACAATTTATTCAAGATGCGACAATTAGAATGAGTGAACTTATAAAAAATTTATTGGATTATAACCGATTGGACAAAGACAATATCTTAACTAAAATAGACTGCAATCAATTGGTTAAAGACGTAGAAAAAGACCTTAACATGAATATTAAAGATGCTGAGGCCACTCTCCTATATGATAACTTGCCTATTCTATTGGGTTATGAAACTCCACTGCGTTTGCTTTTCCAAAATCTTATTAATAACGCAATAAAATTCAGAAAAAAAGACACAAAACCACTTATTGAAATTTATGCTACACTAAAAGCCGGTGAGTGGCTTTTTTCCATAAGGGACAATGGCATTGGTATTGCTTCCCAATATAAGGATAAGATCTTTGTAATTTTTCAAAGGCTACACAACAAAAAAAAATACGAAGGTTCCGGTATAGGACTTGCTCATTGCAAAAAAATTGTAGATCTGCATCATGGACATATATGGGTGGATTCCGTGCCGGATAAAGGGAGTACTTTCTATTTTACGATAAAAAATGAAAAAACATGATAAAGAAAGTTAATTGCATTTTGCTGATTGATGATGATGAACCAACAAACTTCTTACATAATATAATCATTAGTGATTCAGGTCGAGTCGAAAAAGTAGTCGCTGTTCAAAGTGGTTTTGAAGCACTAGAATATTTAGAAAAAATGGAAAATGGGAAATACCCACAACCGGATATAATCTTCCTTGATATCAATATGCCTGCCATGAATGGATGGGAATTCCTGGAAGAATACGATAATCTGGACGAAGATAAAAAAGGTAAAATTGTGGTGGTGATGCTGACTACTTCTATTAACCCTGATGACAAAGAAAAGGCATTAAGTAAAGGTTTTATAAACGGTTTTTATAATAAACCACTTTCTGTGGAAATGATAGAAAAGGTAATTGATGAAAACTTTTAGCTTCTTCTAAGACACTAAATAAAAAATCATTTGAAAACCTGCTAATTAGTTGATTAGCAGGTTTTATTTTTGTAAACGATCAAACAATTATTTATCAAATTGTCTTTTTTTATTGTCTCTCTCGTTTTACAATTATTTTTCTAATTATTTACTTATTTAGTATCATAATAATACAATTCTTATTAATTTATACTTCAGATAAAATAGGGCTTAGTTTTTAATCTATAGATGTAGAATTTCGTGATATGACCAAAATTTGAGAAATAGAATAGGACATTTCTTAACAACTTATAATCTGGATTATTTTTAAAAATGTTTAATGAATTTTCGAACAAACAATTAAAAATATCGTAACTATATTAAAATTTTAAATGGTCTATTTTTTTTATTTATTAGCAGTAATACCATATCTTAACAAGATAAAGTTTAACTTAACATTATTTTTTATCGGAATAAACTAATAATATATGCGAAATTTAATTTTTAATAATTACTTCAAAATCAAGTTTTCTGATTCAATAGTTAGACAGATTCAAGGTTTTGTTATAGTTATAAGTTTACTTATAAGCATCACTGTCATTTTGGGTTGGTATTTAGAGATGGAGGGCATTTTAAGTATTATACCCGGTAGCGCGACGATGAAGTTTAACACTGCTGTGGTTTTCCTTTTCAGCGGAGTATTACTGACCATTCAACACACCAAAAAAATAACCATCCTTTTTTTTTATTACTTATTGGCTTTAATAATTGTCATCATTGGTGTTTTCACACTTTTAGAATATATAGGCTTGCCCATCTATTCCATAGATAACTTATTTATCTTTGATCAATTCTCATCGAATTATCCCGGAAGAATGTCTCCGGCTACTGCCCTTTGTTCCTTATTTCTAGGTTTAGGATTCATATTAGATCTTTCGCCAAACGATTTTTTAAAAAAGACAGGAGGATTTATACATATGTTAATCGTGTTTATCTCCATCCTAGCCATTACCGCTTATATCCTCTTTATTCCATTGGAAAATAAAGGAATACTTTTTCAATCTATGGCTATTCATACTTCTTCATTATTCCTACTATTCTCTATTTCTAAACTACTAAAAAACACAAAATATGAACTTCATTCTTTAATTTGGGGAAATTACGCTGGTAGCAAATTGATTCGAAAGGTTTTACCATTGATGATACTTTTTCCAATACTATTCAATTACCTTTTGGTTATCGCTATAGATGAAAATTTATTTTCATCTGATTTTGGTATGATTGCCTATGCAACAATATTTATTCCCTTCAGTATTTTTTACCTTTCCTACATAGCTATAGGATTAAATAAAACGGATCTCGAAAAGCAATTGGTTGAAAACAACTTCAGAAATAGCAATAAATATTACAAGCAAATTAAAAATGGGATAGATAAAGCTTTTATTTTAGCCATTACTGACAAATACGGAGTTATCACAGAAGTCAACGAAACTTTTTGTAAAATTTCAAAATACGAAAAAAACGAATTGATTGGAAAAACGCATAGTATACTAAATTCTGGATACCATGACAAAAAGTTTTTTTCTAAAATGTGGAGAACCATAAGGGCTGGAGAAATCTGGATTGATGAAATTAAAAATAGGGCGAAAGATGGTTCATATTATTGGGTATTAACAGCCATTGTTCCTTTTGAGAATGAAAATAACCAAATAACAGAATTTATGGCTTTAAGACAAGACATCACTGATTGGAAAATTGCTGAAGAAAATCGCCTAAAATACTTGCAGAAACTAGAGTATAAAAACAAAGAATTAGAACAGTTTGCCTTTGTAGCCAGTCACGATCTTCAGGAGCCCCTTCGCACTGTTATTAATTTCACAGACCTTCTGGCTAAAAAACAAAAACAACATTTTGATGAAATTGGCCTTAAAAGTCTTGATTTTATTCAAGAGGCAACGGTGAGAATGAGTCTGCTAATCAATAACCTACTGGATTATAACAGAATAGATAAAAACAGCACACTTTCGCAAATTAATTGTAATGAACTCATTGACAGCGTCAAAAGAAATCTTGGGAAAATAATCACAGCCTCCGATGCTACTGTGACTGTCCACAATTTACCTATAATAGAGGGCTACAAAATTCCATTAAGGTTGCTATTTCAAAATTTAATAAGCAATGGAATCAAATTTAGAAACAAAGAGGTTAAACCCTGTAGTGAAATAACAGCCAGACCTATAACTGATGGGTTTTTATTTAAGGTGAAAGACAACGGCATTGGAATATCTGTAAATCATCAAGAGAAAATTTTTGAGATATTTAAAAGACTCCACAGCAAAGACAAATATGATGGCTCTGGAATTGGCCTTGCCCATTGTAGAAAAATAGTGGATTTGCATGGTGGGAAAATTTGGGTTGATTCAAAATTAGGTAGCGGAAGTACTTTTAACTTTACGATAAAAACAGTATAAAATGAGAAAAAAAATTAATTGCATCTTGTTGATTGACGACGATAAAGCTACTAACTTCCTCCACAAAGAGATCATAAGAGAGACCGGATTGGTGAATAAGGTAGTAGATATGGAAAGTGGGCACGAGGCATTGGAATATCTAGAAAAGATGGAAGACGGAAAATACCCTCAGCCTGATATTATTTTTCTAGACATTAATATGCCAGCCATGAGTGGTTGGGAATTTCTTGAAGAATATGATAAATTGGATGAAGAAAAAAAAGCTAAAATTGTGGTTGTAATGTTAACCACTTCCATTAATCCAGATGATAAAGAAACCGCAACAAGCAAAGAGTTAATCAATGGTTTTTTTAATAAACCATTGACATTTGAAATAATTGAACGGGTGATTGATGAAAACTTTTAATTAAAAGGCACTTGTAATACGATTTTAAAATCAAATAATGGTTGGAGATTACCTCCCAACCATTATTTGAAAAAAGCATGAGTAAAACTATATCGCTTAATAAATTGCTCAATTAGCCATTTTTAATAATCCATTCCATTGCTACTGCTTTGCACTGAGCGATGCCATTCTTTCAGTTCTGCTTCTAAGGTTTTGGCTACCTCAGGGAATTCTTTAATGACATCGTTTTTTTCCGATGGATCAGCCAACAAATCATACAGCTCAAAGCTTTGAAGATTTTCATTGCCGATTAACTTATACTGATGGCTAACCCATGAAGTTTGGGGTTTACATATAAACCCCATGGCTTTGTGCCTTACCGTCTCCTCACCTTGAATGGCCTTTAAGATACTGGTTCCATCAAGGGGTCTACTGTCCGGGTATTGAAGCCCCAAAAGATCAATAATTGTAGGAAGGTAATCGCTTGTGAATGCAGGAAAATCAATCCTTCGACCTCCTTCTATATTACCTTTCCAAGTCACAAAAGCTGGAACCCTCACTCCTCCTTCATATAAACTTCTTTTTCGACCCCGGAAAGCCCCTGCACTTCCGGGGGTTCGTTCTTCCGGACCATTGTCACTGCAAAAGAAAATGATGGTTTCATCCGCTATACCGGCACTTTCCAAAGCCTTCCAGAGCCTTCCAACCTGTTGATCCATGGCGGTAATAGAGCCATAATACAATTGCTCAGGTAGATCTAAATCAGCATATTCATTTCTAAATAAGCTATCTGTAACCACCGGTAAATGTGGGGTATGAAACCAAATAGTTGAAAAGAAAGGTTGATCCTTTTCATGGGCTCCTTCTATAAATGGAATAACCCTATCCATAATAACTCTTGAATCATCACCGCTCACATTGTTTGTTTCCCTTTGATTTTCTCCTTTCCAATAAAAGGTACCATAATCATTTGTACTATCCTTTTCCACTGCCCTCCATCCATAACGCAAACTTTCTCCTTCAATAAATTCCTTGGGATAAACCATAGGGTCATAGGTAGGTACTTTTGATTCCGTACAAAAAAAGGTGTCATAACCATGTTCTGAGGGAATTGAATAATCTTTTAAAAACGCTGCCTTTCCCCCACGATTGGCATCGGGAATGTCTTTGGAAAGAATACCCAGATGCCATTTCCCAAAATGCCCTGTAGCGTAGCCCTCCTCCACAAGTAGCTCTGAGATGGTTATTTCTTCAGTTTTCATATGCCCCGAATTGGCATAGGGAATATCCATCCTTAGGGGATTTCTTCCTGTGATCAAACTTGCTCTGGTGGGTGAGCACACTGCTGAGGCTGAATAAAATCGATTGAAAATAACCCCATTGGATGCCAATAGGTCAAGGTTGGGGGTTTTTATCTGCATATTGCCATTGAAACCCGCATCATACCAACCCTGATCATCTGTCATAATTAGAATAATATTGGGATTTTTTTGAGGGCTTTTACATGAAGAAAAAAGCACCACAAAACAAAATAGAAAACTGGTCAACTTATTCATGGAGTTAAATTTTGCTTTTCAAGGGTTGGTAATTCTAAGATCGAATATACTTACTTTTGTTAATATTTAAATTATATCAAAATTTCTTACGAATGGCAGAATTCCTGGCTGATCCCCCAAGGCTCCATATAAAAAAAACCTGACCAAAAGAAATTTGATCAGGGCCATCAATTATTGAAGCTTAGCGAACCAATTAATACCCCTCTCAATATAAATTGATTTTAAAAACTTCGTCGCTACGCGCCCCTTCCGGAACGTGCTGAGATAGGAAAGGGTGGAGCGGTCTCATCTTTTAAGGAATTTCCAAGCCTTTTTTTACTCAAATTCCTCCTTAAGCCTACCTATGAGAATTTTTTCCTAATTTTAAGTCGAGCTCAGGTTTCTAACCTTCCACCAAATACCCTTTTATTGAATAGAGAACTACTTTATCG
>NZ_CAXBOC010000262.1:0-7683 GCF_963976465.1 uncultured Cyclobacterium sp.
GTTCAGAATGGGATTTTTTTAACCTTTCAAGTATCTTAAAAGAACTTGTACCTATAATCTTTTACTCCGGCAAGCTCTTCCATTGCCATCATTATCATATAAGCAGTTCTTTGAGAAGCACTCGCTGTAATTTCATTTTGGTAACGGGTGTAATCAGCTATTTCAGTCGCCGGTATTATGCTATTAAGCTTGGCTACGATCACTCCTATATCTTCGGATATAGGCTCTGTCATATCTCCTGAGTTTTGAAGACCAAAGACTGCGCCAATTGCTTTAGGGGCAAAACCAATGCCTGGCAACACACTCGCGTTCATCTTCAAATCAGGAGTTGTCCCAATAGAAGCATCAGGATAAATTTCTTTAATGGCCTCTAATGTCTCCAATCCTTTGATTTTTTCTTTTATTATTTCTGCCTTCTTCTCATTTCTCAAGGCGATAGTGGCTTGTGCCCTAATTTCAGGGTTTTGTATTGTTCCCTCTCCTTCCTCAGTCATTCCCGTCAATAACGCAACAACATAGGCGTCATCCAACTCAAAAACAGTGGATACTTTTCCAATGGAAGCATCATTGAATGCCCATCTCACGATTTCCCTAGCAGAGGCCATATTGTTTAGCGTCCTTGCATTGGCTCCCACATTATTGGCAACCAATACCTGGTAATTCTCGGTACTTGCATTTTCTTCAAATGAAGCTGCATCATCAGAATTGGCTGCAAAGAAATCTGCATTTCTGAAAATATCATTTCTGGTAATATCACTGGCAATAAGCTCTAGCTCAAGAACAGCTACTTTTTGATGCTTGGTCTGAGGCAATTCGGTAACCTTGATGATATGGTATCCATATTCCGTTTCCACCAATTTATTAATTACACCAAGAGATTTGGTAGCAAAAACGGCATCAGCAAATTCGGTAACAAAATTATCTTTAAAAAACCATCCAAGATCACCTCCTCGTTGGGCTGTTCCGTCTTGCCCGTATTGAGCAGCTGCCACCTCGAAGTTTCCGGTTTCATTCACCTCATCCAAAACTTCTTGAGCTCTGGCTTTCACTTCTGCTTTGGCATCCTCATCCATTCCTTCAGTACTCAAAAGAATATGACTGGCTCTCATTCTGGCCGGACCTTCATAGCTATCTGTAATTTTATAACTCACATAACTTGAATTATTACTCAAGAACGGCCCATATACTACGCCTACTTCAGGATCATCCACGTTGTTAGTGAAATTAACAGGCAATGGATCTCCGGGATTAACCGTAACAAATGGATTGGCTGCTTCTGAATTTCTAATTACAAATGCAGAATCTGATGGTGTCTCTTTTAGCTCTACTGTTAAATTGTTAATCGTTTCCAAGGTTGTGGCGGAATCTTCAGCACTTGGCTGTAAGGGGAAGCGAACATACTTAACGCTTCTACTTTCTTCCACTTTATATTTATCTTGGTTTTCATTAATAAAAGACTTTATCTCTCCCTCTGAAAGAGAAACAACAGAATCAGACACTGCATAGTACGGAATTTGAATATGACTAACATCCGCGATGGTATTGGCCATTTTGTGTTGCATTTTGGCTTCCACAGAAGTAGCATACTCGGAAGTAGCCAACATATTGTCATATTTGATTCTTAATCTGGAGTCTGCAAACAACTGTTCTTGTTGCGCCCAAAACATTTGTTGTTGTGGATCGGCAGATTCTAGGGATTGAAGAAAGGTGATCAACTGAGACCTATCAAATTCACCTGTTTCCGGATTTGTTAATTGTCTTCTTAGTTCTCCGATGATGTTTTTACCTTGAACCATATCAACAAGCTCTTCATCAGAAACCTCTAGGCCTAACTCTTCATATTGTTGGGCAAATATTTTTTCAACAATAAGCGCTTGCCATGCTTGGTCTCTGATACTTGAAAGTTCATTCTCAGAAGGGGTTCTCCCAGTGTTTTGCTGAAAACTGAGTTTGGTTTGTTCAATTTTCTGAACATACTCTTCGTAGGAAATGTCTTCTCCTGCAATTTCGCCAACAGTCGTTCTGCTGGATCCCAATAACATGGAGTTGGGTCCTAAAAGGTCACCTCCTACTAAAAAGAATATAAGTCCTACAGCGATCACACCGATCGCAAGACCTGTTCTTTGTCTAATTTCTTTAATTAATGCCATTCTCCTATTTTTTGAAGTGTCGCAAAATAATTACATATAGTGGTAAATTCAAAATATTACCGCATCTATAAATAAAGTATTTCTACAACGTTGATTATTCTATCTTAATTTTTACTGTATCTATTCGATGATCTTGCTTGGAAACGATGGTAAAAGTAAAAGGTCCATAGCTAACAAATTCTCCTTTTTGAGGAATACTTTCTGTCAAGGAGAGTATAAATCCCGCCAGTGTTTCAAACTCTCCTTCAGGCAAATTCCATTCATATTTTTCATTCAGGTAATCAATTTCATGTCTAGCGCTGAGCAGATACTCTCCATCAGCAACTTTTTGATCAATTAAATCATCGTTATCATATTCATCTTCTATCTCTCCAAAAATCTCCTCTATGATATCTTCCATGCTCACTATCCCACTTGTACCGCCAAACTCATCCACTACCAAGGCAAGGCTCTTCCGCTCTTTTATAAATTGAACCAATAATTCATTGGCCAAAGCAGATTCGGGAACAATAATGATAGGGGTCAAAATGTCTTCTATTTCTTTGGGCTTTTTGAATAGCTCAAGGTGATGACAATAACCTATTACATCATCAATGGTTTCTTTATAAATAATAATTTTTGAATGCCCACTTTCTACAAACAATTCTCTTAAATCGGAAATAGGGTCTTCCACCTCCATCGCCACTATATCTGTTCGCGGGACCATGCATTCTCTAACCTTTACTTTTTTAAAGTCTACAGCATTGTCAAAAATTTTGGCATCAATGTCAATATCCTCCCCTTTGGTGTCCATATAGTTTTGGATAAAACTATTTAGATCTGTGATGGTATAGGCAGGTTTATCATCATTATAGTCCAGATTAAGCACCTTAACGATAACAAATTTAGACAGCCCTACTACCACCCACACTACCGGATACATCAAATAGTAAATCACAGCAAATGGCAAAGAGAAAAAGGCAAGCAACCTATTGGGATTCAGTATAAAAATACTCTTTGGAATAAATTCTGCAGTAACCAATACTATCAGGGTAGACAATATGGTTTGAACAATCATAATCCCTGCTTGCGTATTGATCGCTTCGGGTAAAAACAAACTCAAAGGTGGCTCTAATAAATAGGCCATAAAAATACCATAAAGCACCAAACTAATGGTGTTTCCCATCAAGGAAGTACCAATAAACTGTCCGGGATTCTGGATAAACCCGGCTAAAATTTTCCCGGAAAACTTACCTTGTTTTCCCTGAAGTTCTATCTGCAAACGGTTGGCTGACACAAAGGCAATTTCCATTCCTGAAAACAAAGCAGAAAAAAACAGACTGATGAGTACTAAAAGCAAATAATTACTGTCCATTAATTTTTCTTGCGTTTACTTTTATGCTTACCCGGCTTTTTTTCTTCCGGCTTTGACTCTTCCATTTTATTCCTTTGGTACATGTGCCAAAATAAAAGCACTATAGCAAACATGAAAAGTGGATAAGAAGCCACGATTCCTGCCTTTATGGTTAAATGAGCTCCTATCACCACCAAGGCGGCTGCTAGAGATAATAAAACTGCACTACTTATTTTCATTTTATTATTTTAAAGAACATTATCTATTACGCCCGACACCTTTGTAAACTTATACTGATTGAATCCTTCATCAGCTTCCATCCCTGTTCCTTTGATAATTCGGTCAGGCTCTTCCACCGTAACAAATTTGTCAGTATAAATTTTCTTTTTGTTTTTGTCCCAAAACAGCTCTTCGGAATTTAATTTCTGTTCTTTTTCAATGTTATGTACCTGCACATCACCTTCCCCTCTATAAATATTGGTTTTTCTCTCCATATAGCCTCTATCGGCGCGAATGGTTGTGCTTAATTCACCTTCCTTATCGTAGAAATGAATGACTATCCCATCAGGAAATTCCGCATCACCATTTCTAAATTCCAGCTGCGTGTCGGCCATTAACTTGGTCCTTACAATCGCCGAGTCACTGTGAAGAAGTTCCACTTCATAACTTGTCCGGTAAGGGCCTTCATAGGTAGCCAATTGGGTTTTATCCACATCCTCTCTGCAGGCAACACTACCCAATACAGCCACAGCAAACCACAGACATCTAAAACCTGTACTTGTTGCACTAATTTTAGTCACCTTTCCAAAGATTTGACGGCACAAATATCGAATGCTCAAACTATTACTAAACATAATTTCCCTACAAAGGTAAGGACATTTTGGGAGGAATTTTATTTTTTCAAGGTGGATTATCCATGACCACTCATAAGTCTTACCTAAAATTGAGGTAATCGGCGAAAAACATCCGGCAAATGGATTAAGGGTTTTTAACCGGAAACATACAACAGCCCTTCTATTTAGGACAAAATTGCTTCAAGGAGCCGGATTTCCTTGTGATTTAACACCCGCTGAGAAAGTTCCGGACAGCCATCCTGAATCCTCTAACATAAGAATGGTTTAACAAAAAAGTGTCTTGTGATTACCATAGAATCACAATGCGTCGATAGGGTTAAATAAAAAAAGACGGTAATTATACCGTCTTTTTTTATTCTATGATTGGATAATAATTTTATACTTAATCTCTGGAAGCTAAAGTAACCGTCTGGCCTACCCAGCAACCGGTGTTGATGGTTTGACCTACCTGGTATCCTTCTGTAAACAACTCCTCCTTAGAAGGGAACCTTGCTTTGGCATTGGCCATGCCTTTGCTGTCTCCTGCCACTGCGTAGGCATTGTAAGCCGCGATAAAGATAGAATAATCTTTTACTCTACTTTGACCTCCTTTACAGATGGATGCAGATGACATAATTAAACCTCCTACGAATGAGTAGGCATCACTTTTTAACTCTTCATTTAGCTCAGCTGCCTTCAATGCGGAAGATCTGGCTTGACCTCTACGACCTAGGTTCGCATGAACTTTAGCCATATCCCATTGGATTTCAGCTCTTTCCTCGTCAGTACTTGCCAAAGTTAAGGCTTTTTCGAAAAGCTCACCAGCTTTCTCATATTCTTGGTTCTGCATGTATCGCATACCCCTTACCTGAGAAGTGGTAAAAGTAGGATTGTCGTTGTCTATGGTTTCAAGTGCCATTAGGAAAACATCACTACTTGTACATTTTTGTTTAATTGCGTACTGAAATATTTGTTTTGCCAACTTTAGGTTGGTAGGATCTTCAGCCAATTTAGGTCCCATATTCTTCTCGATAAAATCACAATTGATAATTTCCATGGCATTTAACAACTGATCGAGGGTACCTCTTGAAGTTGTAACATCACTTCCTGCGGCTTCATCTTCATCAAGCTTACTCATGATGAATTCATATTTCTCAATAACTTCTTCCGGAGAATAAGCTTTATTGTACATGAAATTCCTGTAGACTGCATCAAAATAGGCTGCATTCAGTTGAGAAGGATCTAATTTCCCATGAATATCTATTGCTTTTTCGAAAAGGTCAGTAACAATTCCAATCTTCTCCTTATTGCCTTTATAGTATCTATAGGCGTAATAAGCTTTATTTACGATCCATTGAGGCTCGTTATCATAAAGCTCTTTTCTCAAATCATAAATGGTTAAGACAGAATCTTGATAGGTACTAATCTCTGCCTCGTCTGTGGCCTGCTTGGAAGCACCATCATAGACTGTTACACCATTAATATAAAGGGCCTCATTTAAATCGGGAACATTGACAAGCAACCAATTCAAGGGAGCTTTAGCCTTTATAAAATCTTCCGAATTCATGTAATCATTATACGCAGCGTTTAGCTCTCTTGCTTTTTGTTCCATTTCTGGATCATCCGGAAAATTCCATCCGTCCTGGGCTTGAGCTAGTCCAACCATGAGGAAGGACAAACATCCGATAATTGCAATTTTAATTTTCATGTTTGTCAACATCATTCAAATACTTTTTTGTAAAACCAACTGTTGTCATTTATTGATAACCCTAAAGAAACTTTTATATAATTTTCTCTAACTAATCCATCATTTACTGTTCCTCTTGTTCCTGCCTTCAATGCCAAATTCAATAGGGATAGACTGTATATCGGAATTGAAGTACCAAAATTAATGCCAATATCATCCACATTATTTTGATTCACCTGAAAAGGTAGTCGTTCGTATTCAATCCCTGCCCTAATTGTAGACCTGCTCAGCAAACTTTCAAGAGAAAAGGCATTGGGTATATATTGCCCACCAATTGAAATTTTATAGGCTTTTCCCATATTTTCGCTTGATGAAGAAGCATTAAAAGCCTGATAGGTGGAAAAATCCTGAAATTGGGCTTCAACACCAACCGCAAATTTATTAATTTTTTCATAAGTTACACCATACCCTAGCTTTGCAGGTATGAAAACACTTCCGGAAATATTATCAGCGATAACGTCTCCCACACTATTTGGTATGCTAGCTTGGCCAGATTCTGCCATTTTCGCAAATTCACTTCCATTAACGTTACCAAATACCTGATAAATGGCACCCACATTTAGATATTGTTGGTTACCTAATGGTTGGGCATAATATATCCCACCTTTAAATACTACATCACTAAAGGTAAGTCTTTCGTAATATTCTGAAGAAATACCTACTGCATTTAGGTCGGCATCCAAAAGGTTTAATTGATTGGTTCGTATGGTGGAACCGAAGGTATAAGCTCCTTCTACGCCCAAACTTAAATTTTTGTATACCTGAAAACCACTCTGTAAATAAACCTGGCTCAAACCTCCTGTCCCAACGATGGTGTTATTGGATATTAAGTCTGTATTGACTACCGGAGAATTGACCGTAATATTATAATCCACTCCGGTCAATTGGTTGAGACCAATACCCATGGTGAACTTTCGGGGGATTAAGGGAAAGGACATGGCCACATAGCTTAAGCCTCCGCCATCCAAATCTTCCGAAGACAGCTCCGTTGCCGCAGTCAATTTATTATAATTGAAAGCAGCTTGAAAACCGAAAGCTCCATTTTTTACAGAAACCGCAGGATTGACATGGTTTACGCTGTAGCTATTTCCAAAGCTCACGCCCATTCCTCCCATTCCTTGGTTCTGGGTGAGTCCAGAATTATTGAACACACCGATACCTAAAGAACTATAGGTAGAAGATGAAAACTGACCGTAACTGATATGGTGGATAGCAAAACATCCCATGAATAAAATCAGGGTTGCTACATGTATTTTATTTTTCAACATTGTATATTAAGATTCTGTCCAATCCGTACAGGACCAAATTGGGGATTACAAATATGTGGTCTTTTATTAAGCTTTCAAAGATTTCTGCATCTCCACCACAAATAAAGACCTCTACATGACCAAATTCCTCCCTATATCGCTGAATAAAACCTTTTATTTCTTCTGCTATTCCGTGGTAAGTTCCTGAAGCCATACAAGAGACTGTATCGGTACCTAAATAAGGAATCTCCTGGTTTTGAACATTTATTAGCGGTAATCTGGCAGTGAATTCATGCATTGCTCTAGCTCTCATTTTCAGTCCCGGAGAAATAGCACCTCCCAAATAAATATTTTTTTTATTTAAGAAATCATA
>NZ_CAXBOC010000263.1:0-7683 GCF_963976465.1 uncultured Cyclobacterium sp.
CTTTCACTAAGGTTGCTAAACCATTTTTCATCGGCAATGGCCCCGCCGCCTTTTTGCATCAATTCCTTAATGCTGTCTTTAAAAACCTCCGAAGAGTAATGGCAACAGAGCCAATCTACTTCCGAAACTTTTACTTTTCCCTGGTCGATTAATTCAAAGTAGTGGCCCACACCTGTCTTTATAACCTTGTCTAAAAGCCGTGTATCTTGATGCAAATTGATGGCTCCTGCTTTGGAAGCTTCCTCATAACTTGGGTAATCAAGCCAGGTTTTCTCTGCCTCATCTTTGTTATCAGTTTTTCCGGTATACATGCAAAGTGGGAATTCATTGGCATATGACTTTATGTCGATCCAATCAATTCTTAAAGAAAGTCCTTTTAAGTTTTCCTTGTTTTGCAAGACAAAAGCCCCCGCCCCATCAGAAAGCATCCAACGTAAAAATTCTGCATCAAAAGGCAAGGTTTGCACCCCTTGGGCATCAAACCTTGAAGCCTTAAACATCCTGCTTGGCAGCTCACTGCCTACGCAAACTGCGTTCTGTTTTTGCTCGCTTCTGATCTGCGCAAATGCATTCTTTAATGCCATTACTCCACTGGCACATACACTTTGAAAACCGGCCAATTCACAGCGATTAAAGGCTAATCCTGCATGTACCATACTGGCAAAACCCGGTATGGGCAAATCTCCCTGGCTAGTCCCCGTACACAATAATTCCACATCCGAGGACTTTAACTCGCTTCTTTTTAAAGCATTTTTAATTGCATTTACAGCCAATTCAGCATTCGAATGGGTGGTTTCTTGCGCTTTAGTTAAGGCAAAATACCTTGTTTTGATTCCATTTTGACTCAGTATCCTCTTTTTTACCCTACTCTCCTTTCCATCAATTTTTCCCAGGAAATCTTCTATTTCTTCATTGGATACCGGCTGATTGGGCAGGTAGGTACCCATCGCAGTTATGTACACCTCATTCATTTCTTATTTCTTTTGTCCGTCAAATATCCTGTCCAGAAAGTTTAAAGCAAAACCATAGTTCTTCCTACCCTTGCCATGGTGTTCATTGTGGAAGGTGCCAAAGTGCTTCCACCCTTCTCCTATTCCATTGCCAAACCTATAATTGCAATGCCCAGCAAAATTCAGGAGTATGCTCACCAATGGAAAGGTAAACACCGCAAAAATGGAGAAGGGTATAAACGGCATTATTGTCAATGGCACTGTGCTCAATAGTAAAGCTTCAAACCAGTGGAAGCTATACACCGAATATACGGTTGGAGTATAAGATTTATGGTGAATATAATGCACATGCTTCATCATAAATCTTCGATGCATTAATCGGTGTACGAGATAAAAGTGCAGCTCGTTCCACAAAACCAGTACAATGATTCCTCCCAATACTGAATACCAAGTATTGGGTAGTAAATATATTACCCCATTTCGTATCAAGAAGACAATGGGTAAAATAGAAAAGCCAAAGACGATAATTGACCTAAAAGAATGCTTGATTTCAAAGGCAACCTGCAGGTAGGAAACCTTTTCGGAACTTATTTTATGCAGCATATTACGGGATTCCAAAAGCCGACAAACCGCCAAAAACAAGGGGGCTAAACCAAAGTACAAAAGCAAAAAATAGCCAAAGGAAAGACCAAATAATGTAAAATAAGAATAATCATAAAGTATATGTTTTACAAAAAGCTCCATTGGGTATTATTCTTTTTCTCAGTCCGCAGCCATCTTTTTTCCCACTGCCAGGGAATTCTTAACTCAATATTTAAGGGTCACTTTTCTTCTAAATCTTAATAAAAAGATAAAAAGTTAAATGATCTAGAAAAATATTAAAAATTTCCCGAAGGGTTTAAGACCAACTTACGACAATAGTAATATGAGAAAATTATTGTATTTATTTGTATTGATTGGCATCGTTTCATGCAAAAAAGAAATGGTTCCGGTGAGCCCTGGAAATATTTCCATTGCAGAAGTAGTTCAGGCCAATTTTAAAAACAATTATACTCAGGAGGTTAGTGTACAGGTTAGCGAAGAAAATATCACCATTAATAGCACAGGCTTACCTGATCACAAAACACCATACTGGGGTAGAGGTCATGAAATGTATGAGGAATTTCCCGGAAGCAACCATGCAAATAGGAATAAAACCATGACTTCATTTAATTATAAAATGACCATCCCTATATATCCCAATGAAAGTAAATTCAAGGAAGAAACATCCTTAGGACCGGTTGGAATGGCTTTAAATGGTGTACCCATTTACAATGATTATGAAGGGGGCGGCGTATTGCAGGAAAATGCTTGGAGCACCTTTGATGCCTCCGGAGGGCATCCCGGGCCAAGAGAGGATTATCATTACCATAGCGAAGTAGTCCACCTCACTGTTAATGATGACAATCTAATCGGATTTTTAAGAGATGGGTTCCCCGTATATGGCCGGAAGGATATGGATGGATCTTATCCTAACGACCTGGACGAAAATGGAGGGCATACCGGTACCACATCAGATTTTTCTGAAAGCATTTACCATTACCATATCAGCAATGAAGTTTATTCAACTTCCAGTCTATATGTTATCAAATCCGGGGCCTATCATGGAAGCAAAGGCACTTTCACTCAATAGATAATGGGGATTCATTCTTCCGATCTTATCAAAACTTTATTGGTGATGCTATGTTACATAGGGATAAGTGCATGTACGAATACCGGAGAAATGGAAACCCTGGGTGGGGAGCTTAATTATAAGATTGACACTTCCGGAATCCCAAGGGACACCATAGATTTTAATGCCCCGGGCCTGAGCTACAAAAACGGGTACTATTATTTATCAGGTGAAAAGTATTCAGGAATTGTTCACAAAAATCAAATCGGTTTCAACATTGTCACCTATAGTTCGATTTATCTGGGCATGTTGCACGGTAGTTACAGAAGCTATTATCCCAGTGGAAAGCTTTTTGAAATTCGCATGTATAGAAACAACCTTTCCGTAGGTAAGCAGTTGGGTTACTGGGAAGAAACGGGGAATTTAAAATTTGAGTACAATTATTACAATGATAAAAAGGAAGGCGAACAAAAAAGTTGGTATGCCGATGGGTCCTTGGCTTACACTTATCATTACAAAGACGATAAGCAAGAAGGCCTACAACAAGCCTGGCGGAAAAATGGCAGTTTGTATAGAAATTTTGAAGTGCATAATGGTACTCGATATGGGTTACAAAAAACCACCATATGCTATGAGTTAGAAGATGAGAAAATAAAATAACTACCTATAAAGAACATACCTATTCTATGAAAAATTTAAATCGGATCCTTCAAAATAAAAAACTAAAGGTTAACTATTACGGAAACTTTCTTGATCGCTTGAAAAAAATCAATGATGAGCTGGAAGAAGTAAAAAAGTCCCTGCCAAATATCAGAGATATCAACAAGGACTCAAAAACTGAAGCAAGCAATTAAAAATATATTCCGGTATATGCTATAGGGTTCTCTAGGTTTCTCAGCTAGGGTACCAATCTATAGAAAACCAGGCTGTCTGTAGATTTATCCTACATTGAAATTGAAAGCGGTATCGAAGGAACGATTCAGGGAATAGTAAGTCTATTGCAGGTTTGGGATTTATTCGAATTTGGTTGTTCCATTCGGCTGAAGCACATATTGAAAGGTATAAGTTGCACCTTCAGCCGTGAGCGGATCTAGTTCTTCATCAGAAGGATTTCCTTTATAATAGCTTAAAATTTCCACCTTTGCATAATTACCCGAGCTAGTCTGTAATAAAATCACCTTACCGGGAATAGGCTTTATGGCATGGGTGGTTGGGTTATAGCTGTACCAACCGTTCCCACTGCCTGTGGGAATTGCCAGGGTCGTTTCGGTATCCATGGCAAATGTTGCGGTTTCAGGTATTTCTTTAATTTGCTGAAAAACCCCATCCACCAATGCTGCACTCACATTTTTGGCCGCATTGGCTCGGATAGTAGTGCCTTTAAAGGCCACATCCCAACTCTCGTCCTCAGTCGTTACTCTGTTTTCTGATAAACTGTAGTACTGAAAAGGCTTCTCCTCTAATACTTGCCCCGTACTTCTGTCGATTACATCATTGGGAGCTGAAAGGTCTTCTACCATTTCTGCCACCAATGGCAATTGAGGCTCCTCCTCTGGTTCAGGATCACAAGCCATTAAAACGAATATAGCTAAGCTAAAAGACATAAACATTGATAAATTTTTCATTTGATGTATGGTGTTATAGTTTATAAATTTAATAGTGGTATTTTGATCCCTACAAAGAGAAGTCTTCCCGGCATATTGGGCTGAGTAATACTGGTTTTGTCCAACAGATTATTCACCCCTGCCTCTAGGAAAATTCCATTGCTGAAGCTTTTTGTTGAGGTCAGGTTTATGGTATACCAGCCGGGAGCATACTCTGCCTCATCATCCAAAATCAGGTTGCCATTCAAATCTGAAAAACCGAATTGTCCCCTGCATATCAGTCGTAAAGCCCAATTAATTCCTGTGCGGTTTTCCAAGTAATTAACCTTCAGGTTTCCACTGTGCTTGCTCCTGTTAAATAGTCCACCATAATCTGCCTTGCTTAGGCGAACGGTTTGGTTATTGGCATCTTTCTTAAACATATTGCCCTTCGCAATCTGATCCATTACGTCCAAATCCCGGGTGTCCAAAAAGGCATAACCGGCACTGACGCTAAAGTTATCGTTGTATTTAAAGCTGACATCTAAATCCAAACCTTGGGTGACCACTCTGCTGATATTGAAGTAAGAAAAGGCATTTTGTCCCGAGACCAGCTGGGCAATGGGTGCCGTTTCAATCATGTTCTGCAAATCGTTTCTAAATAAATTTGCTTTGATTAGCAAGGAGGTTACTGGTTTCCACCGAACACCGGTGTTAATTGCCCAAGAATGTTCGGCTTGTAATTCTCCCAAATTCTCCGGTTGAATTAATCGCCGTGCAACCAATCCTTTGGCTTCAAGGTCTGCCAATCCATCTTCTGCCAATTTTGCCCCAAACACATAATATCCGGCAGAAGCATTATTGAAGTTTAGAAGCAGTTGCCTGAAGTCCGGTGCCTTAAACCCGGAACCAATGGATACTTGCCAGCTAAATTTATCCGAAAACCGATATTGACCGGAGAGTTTTGGGCTCAGCCGATTTCCATAGACGCTGTGAAAGTCTCCCCTTGCACCGGTTACAATGTTTACCTTATCGGAAGGATCCCATTGATGTTGCAAATAAAAGTAAGTTGCGTCAAAATGGTTTTTGTCATCGTATCGGGTGGCTTCCACTGACTCGCCCGAAAAGCCCAAACCAAGACTTATCAATTGCTTCTTGTCAAATTGGTAATCGGTCTGCAGCTCTGTTCGCTGATAGAATTGTCGAAAATCCTGAATATCAAATACAGTCCCTTCTTCCTGGTACTTGGATAATGAATTGGTAGTAAATACAGAACTCATGTTCCTAAGGGTAAATAACCATGCATTATTGGGCTTGTACCTTAACGTAGGATTGATATTGATTTCATCGCGTTGGTCGGTTACATCTAATAATTCTGTCCCTGAATTTTCTATTACCTCCAAGACCCCTGAAGCTTCTTCGGTATATCCACGCAAGAATAAATTAAAGCTCAAGCCGGTACCCAATTTGGCACCTAACTTTACTTGCCCACTGTGTGAGCTGTAGGGATTTTGAGTATACCCCGTCACCTCAGGACTTAGGTCATAACCGTCTGTCTTATAATAATCATAGAGCACATCTATGTTCCAGTTTTTCTCCCTTAAGCCAAAGTCCAGGTAAGGGTTCCATGTATTCAAGCTACGCTGTCTCATGCCAAGATCTATTTTCTTCCCCTGACCTCCGGATTTGGTGATAATGTTCACCACACCGGCCATGGCTTCGCTGCCGTAAATGGCACTGGCCGGACCCTTTAAAATCTCAATCTTTTCAATATTGGATACAGAAATGCGATTCAAATCAAAAGTACCGGCCGTCCTGCCAATTAAAGGCTCCCCATCGAGTAAAATAAGGATATAGTCTGTATCGAGCCCCTGCATTTGCAGGCCTGTACCATGGTTGGAAACAATTTGTAAGCCTGTATGCTCACTCAATACTTCTGAAAGCCGGACAGCTCCGGTCTCCTGAATTGCCTGATTACCAATCACAGTTACCGGCATGGGTAAATCTTCTATGGTGCGGTCCGTACGAGTGGCTGAAACCACCACCTCATTCAGTTCCCCTTCCTTCTCTTTCAATACAATCACTTCAGCTTTCTCCCACTCGTCCCAACTTAAATGCCTGGACTCGTATCCAAGGGCAAAAACCAATACCGAATCGCCGGAATTTAGTTGTGCCATATGAACTTCCCCCGAAGACCCGGCAACAACGGGTGGGTATTTGTCCACTTGCACCATTGCCTGCGACAAGGGTATTCCCTTATTGTTTACAATGATTTTGTCTCTTTCCAACCCATGTCCTATTAAAGGGTAAAGAAGAAATAAAATCATCATGTTAAGTTTAATTAGATTAATTCTAATCATAAGTTTAAAATTTTTTAGCAGGGGATTTCTCCCTGCTATTTTCTCAACTCAAGCCATCTATTAGGCTTTTCCAAGCCGGATTTTGCGGGATTCCGGGTTTCCTCAATCCAAAAAACTGAGCGACCATCTCCCCTTTTTGATCAAATATTTCTAAGGCAGAAACAAGTCCATCTGTTGTATTTTTATGAACAACAAAAGCTTTGTCGATCACCTGCTCATTAAGGTGCATATTGAAATCCGGATCCATTACATTGAGCCAATCACCCAACTGTTTTATTTGTTTCACCTTGCCCTGATGAATTTGGATATTCCCCCTATTTCCGGCAAAAATCATGATCGGAAGCTCCGATTCAGCAGCGAAATTCACCACTTTCCTGGCAGATAATTTATCTACGGGATAAGCCCACTTCTCTCCTATCCACTCCACCGCATTCATGCGATTCAACTTGTACTTTCGCAGCATACCAAAGAAATCATGGGTGTCTTTCATGTTTTCCCAGTCTGAAGTAAAGCCTTCAAAATCCAAATCTTCTCTAGGTGTATATTCCGGTACCTCATAAGAAACCGGTTTCGGGGCTGCAGACTGATCAGGGTGCATATGTTCTTCAATCAACAAATTGGCGAAAGCTTCATCGGATTCTTCTTGAATATAGACTTTCATTATTGCATCCCCTTGTCCATCAAAATACTGTAAGCTAAATAAAGGTCCCCTGGGGCTTTCATTCCGCACAGCAAAACCATATTTCCATGCGCTAAAAAACACCCTTTGCTCAATGGGACCGATTACTGTTGCAATTTGGTGGGGGCCTGCTCCATGAATTGCTATTTTTTGAAACCTTCCTTTGTGTTCCAACACACAGCCTTCACTCCTGGTAAGGGCCATAACCTTCCCTAGCTTAGGGAATTTTTTAACTTGATCGATAAAATCTTCAGATAATCGGACCACATTTTGTCCAATTCCGGTGGCGATTAACTCCGCTTCTGAAGCATTTAACTGCTTGGCAGCATCCCTAATCCTAAGTTTTGGATTTTGAGTTTTCAATGATTCCCAAGATGCCTTTAGCGTATTCAAAGTGCTGGATATGGTTTCCATTTTATTATTTTATTTAAGCGTTTAATTAATTTCCAAAAAACCAACT
>NZ_CAXBOC010000264.1:0-7678 GCF_963976465.1 uncultured Cyclobacterium sp.
ATCAAGGCCCATACTGACCATGTTTTAAAAGAGCTAGAAAAAGAATTAGTAAAGGCAGGTAGCTCAATGGAGAAAGTACTCAAAGTTAATGTTTACTTGCACGACCTTGCAGATTATAAAGGAATGAATGAAGTATATAAAGGAAGGTTTGGAAGTAAGCCACCGGTTAGAACCACAGTTGCAACCTACGGTGGAGTACCTGGAGACTCTCTAGTGGAAATGGATTGTATTGCGTACATTTAATACCGCTAACTCACTGAGAACCTGTTAACCCATGTTACCTTGAAAAAAGAAATGATTTTCAAATACTTTATAGGAGCAGGCCTTTTGTGCCTGCTCTTAGCTTTAATATTTATAATCCCGGGCAATATTGAAAGCGCGGCCATTCCTCTGATAGCATTTTTTGTGTTTTTGGGCATAGGTTTTCGGGGCTTCGAAAAACTAAAAGGCTTTACTTACACTACCATGATATTTGCGGGAGTTACGGCAGCCATGTACTATCCGGAGTACTTTGTTGAATACAAAGGTTATGCTTACAGCAACCTGATCACTCCCCTAATTCAAATAATCATGTTTGGTATGGGAACTTCAATGGCTTTTAAGGATTTTGCAGGGGTAATAAAAATGCCAAAAGGTGTGTTTATTGGCTTATTGAGTCAATTTACAATTATGCCGATTACTGGATTTATTTTGGCTAGCCTAAGTAATTTCCCACCAGAAATTGCCGCCGGACTTATTTTGATTGGATGTTCTCCAAGTGGTCTTGCTTCCAATGTAATGAGTTATTTGGCCAAAGCCAATTTGGCCTTATCCATCACCATTACTGCAATTTCCACGCTTTTGGCTCCCTTTCTTACACCTTTATTGATGAAACTATTGGCCGGACAGTTTGTGGAGATCAATGTTTTGGATATGATGTGGAGTATAATCAAAATGGTCATCCTCCCTATTGGCGCAGGCCTTGTTTTCAATAAGTTGTTTTCCGGTAAAGCCAAATGGCTAGACGATGCCATGCCAGTGGTTTCTATGGCCGGCATAGGAATAATTATAGTGGTTATTACTGCGGCAGGAAGAGACAGTTTATTGGATATCGGAGGTTTGCTAATCATCCTTGTTTTTGTTCATAATGTCATGGGATACAACCTTGGCTTTTGGATCAGCAAAGGGTTGGGACTTAATGAAAAAGATGCACGTACAGTAGCCCTGGAAGTGGGCATGCAGAATGGAGGCTTGGCTTCAGGTTTAGCCAAAGAAATGGGCAAACTGGCCACCATAGGTTTGGCCCCTGCAGTATTTGGTCCATTGATGAACATTACAGGATCTGTACTGGCCTCTTATTGGCATAGAAAACCACCAAAAGAGTAGAAGCCTTTGAAAAAGCAAGTCCTTTTTCGATCACTATTGCTATTGGCAATATTGCTTCTATCTATATATCTCTACTTGATCTTTTCAGGAGTTCATGCATCCGCAGGATCATTCTTGATCGGATTCATGGCATTATTAGGTATAGCCTTTTCAATCAACAATCAATTGAAAGGCTATACCTATACCATAATGATTTTTTGCTCGGCCACCATTGCCTTGTACTTCCCAAGTCCTTTTATCTCTTATAAAGGGTATGCCTTAAGTCAGCTGATCACTCCACTGATTCAATTCATCATGTTTGGCATGGGTACAGCCATGTCTGTAAAAGATTTCATTCAGATCGGTAAAAATCCGAAAGGAGTATTTATTGGTTTGGCCTGCCAACTTACCTTAATGCCTTTGTCAGGATGGGCCATTGCTAATTTTAGTGGCCTGCCTTTGGAAATTGCTGCAGGAATAATCTTGGTAGGCTGCTCTCCCAGCGGTGTAGCATCAAATGTAATCAGCTATCTAGCCAAGGCAAACCTGGCCTTATCCATAACCATTACTGCCCTATCTACTCTATTGGCCCCTTTTGCAACACCATTTTTAATGAAATGGTTGGCAGGCTCCATGATAGAAATAGATGTAGCTGTGATGATGTGGAGCATTGTCAAAATGGTCATTATCCCAATTGGAGCTGGTTTATTAGTAAACCACCTTTTCAGAAATAAAATCGCCTTTCTTCAGAAAGTTATGCCAACCCTATCTATGGCGGTAGTGGCCATCGTCATCGTTCTTATCACGGCATCCGGTCGTGACAACCTACTGGACATCGGCTTTATTTTACTAGGTCTGGTACTCCTCCATAATATCGCAGGCTATCTATTAGGTTATTCAGCAAGTAAGACTTTAGGACTTGATGAAAGAGATTCACGCACCATTGCCCTAGAAGTAGGGCTTCAAAATGGGGGAATGGCAGGTGCTCTTGCCAAAGAAATGGGGAAATTAGCCACCCTGGGATTGGCGCCGGCAGTCTTTAGCATTATAATGAACATCTCAGGCTCGATACTTGCCTCCTATTGGCATAAAAACGAACCTAAATAAAAACAATAGCACCTAATAAATTTTCCCTTAGGTTAAAAATTAACCGAGGAAGCACAGTTATCAAATGCCTCCCCGGTTAATCAGAGTATTTAAACCCAAAAATTGGGTCCATCAATTATTAGTCAAGTTTAAATAGTTGAAGTACTGAATCATTAAAGGCGTAAATGATAAAGGTTTCTCCTTTGATTTCTATAGTTTGAATATCTCTTACATCGCCCTGAAAGAATAAGCCTGTTTCCTGCACGGATACAAGGCTTAAGTCCATGCTTTGCTCATCAATATTAAATACAAATCCCGGATTCGCATCCAATTTACCAGTACTCACACGGGTTTTGCTAACGTTTCCTCCAGTCAATAAAACAGGTTGATCGCCGCTAGAAAAAGAAGTTTTGCTCATTGCAAAAAGTGGAGACAACTGAAATTCAGCAGGTAATTTTTCAGGAGTGAAATTACCTTTTCCATCATTTATTAATAGTACAGATGCCATCATATCTGCTTGTAAAGTATCAGCATCACTAAGATCCAAAAGACTAAAAATATCTTTCAGGCTGGCTTGTGCAAAAGACTTATAGTCAGTGTATTTCCCTTTCAACTTTGGCAGTTGACCAATTATTTCATCCCTACTGAAAGCAAAAGAAATTGTATCTGACTTATAATAGCTAAAAATCGGATCTGTTCTTCCATTATTGTCAAAATCTTTAAAAACAACTTGCATGGGCTGGGAATTACTTGCCTGATACACTATATTTTCCCCGTAATTTCCCGCCAATAAATCCAAATCTCCATCGGCATCAATATCCGTTGGATACAAACTCAACCACCATCCTTTGGTTGCTGCTGTTAATTCTTGTTGGGTAGCTACAAAAGTTTTGCCCTCCAAAGTATACAATTGAATACCCATCCATTCTCCTGCTATGACCAACTCCTCTTTACTATCACCGTCGGTATCTATAAAACAAGCATCACTCACCATACCTGGTGCCATCAATTCAGGATTATAATCTGCAGTAACATCCGTGAAATTTCCTTGTCCATCATTGGCTAACAGATAACTTCTTGGTGACTCAGGGTAGTTTCCCGGAAGGTAGCGTCCTCCCACAAACAAGTCGGGAAAACCATCCCCGGTAAAATCAGTGCTTGCCACTGTGCCACCACTTACCGGCATCATAGGAAGTGCTTCTTTATTTCTACTAAAATTTCCTTTCCCATCGTTGATGTACAACCTATCCTGATACATTTCACTATCTTTTGGAAAATCAGTGCCTCCACTGACCACATAAAGGTCAAGACTTCCATCTCCATTGGCATCCAACCAAATCGCATCCGTGTCTGTAAAGCCTTTATCGGTTTCAAAATCTGCTTGATTACTCGCAGAAAAATCTCCTTGACGGTTTTGAATATAGAGTTTTGCCGCCTGATTCTTTCCTCCTCCAATATAAATATCCTCCAATTGATCGCCATTTACATCCGCAATGGCCAACTTTGGACCGAGTGCCCCCATGGAGTTGGGCATCAATCTATCTTGTGTAAAATCTAAAAATTTGGTCTCCTTATGCACAAAATCAATCCCCAATGCTCCGGACACTTCTTCAAATAACTTTACCGATTTAGTAACAGGAGCATCCACAGGCAGACCTTCTGTTTGCACCAATTCAACCTCCTGATTGACAGGAATATCGGTAAGTACCTGATACTCTCCTGTAGGCCAGTAAACCTCTAAGCTGTCAATTGTCTTCTTTTCTCCCAAACCAAATACCAATTCTTGATCTACAGCAGATTGGTAACCTCGTGTTGGCATCAACTCTTGGTGGAATTTTTCTCCATTTGAATAAACCAAAACCTTGGCTCCAATACCTCTTGTATTTAAGTTATTGCCTTTAAGCTTAACTTTTAGAAAAGCGTTTTGTGTTAGCTTCTCACTATTGTTCCTGTAAACCGAAACAGGGTCATTGGTATGGCAAACAATAAGGTCAAGGTCGCCATCACCATCCAAGTCGGCATAGGCTGCAGCATTGGAAACAGTCTCATCTTGTAAACCCCATTCTCCGGCTTTATTTACAAACCTTGTATCTCCTTGGTTATGGTAAAGGTAGTTTTGTACATAAATAGGTGGCATTTTATCTATAAGTTCCATCAAAGCTTCTTCTTTACCCGTTTGGTTGGCCTTGATGCGTTCACTCACCACATAATTCATGAAATCCATGTCCAAATAATTACGAGCATACCCATTGCTAATAAAAATATCTTTCCAGCCATCATTGTCGAAATCAGCTGCCAATACTGCCCAGCTCCAATCCGTATGGGCAATTCCACTGTACTGCGCCGTTTCTATAAAATTACCTTCGCCTTGGTTTAGGTGAAACATATTGCGCATGCTTTGAGGATAAAACCCCTTGTCCAATAATTCGGTGTATTTGTTATAATTCTCAGGTCCTAAAATTGCCTTTTGGTTAAAATTAAATTCAGGCATCATGTCCATGGTAAGCAGGTCAGGCAAGAGGTCATTGTTCATGTCTGCGGCATCGGCACCCATGGAAAACAAAGATACATGCCCCATATGGTTTCTAAGGTCCTCTTTGAAGGTTCCATCCTGTTGATTATAATAAAGGTAATCTTCCTCGTTATAATCATTGCTCACATAAATATCCAGCCAACCATCATTGTTGTAATCACTCACTGTAACAGCCAAACCAAAGCCCAACACATTGTCAATGATACCACTTTCTTGGGTAACATCCACAAATTTGCCATGGTCATTTCTATACAACCGGTCACCTAAAAAATCTCCTGTTCTGGTTTTAAAAGACCCGTCTATTCTACTAAATCCGGCATATTCTTGAGTAGAATGGTTCAGCAGAAACATGTCCAGATCTCCATCGTTGTCATAATCGAAAAAAGAGGCCTGGGTTGAATACCCCGGGTCATCCAAGCCATATTCGGCTGAAGCTTCCTTAAAAGTGAGATCCCCTTGATTGATATACAACTGGTTTTTTCTATTGCTGGGATTGTTCGCTGCTGACCTACATACATAAATATCTAAAAACCCATCGCCATTAACATCGGCCATGGTGGTCCCTGTGTTCCATAAACCAGCAGCTTCTACCCCTGCTTTGGTAGTAATGTCTTCAAACTCAAAATTCCCTTTGTTCAAATAGAGTTTACTGGCCATCATATTACCGGTAAAGTAGATGTCCGGTAAACCATCATTATTAATATCTCCAACCGCTACACCACCTCCTTGGTAAAAATAACCATAGGTAAGTACATTGAAAGCATCCGATTCTTTGACCAAATTTTTAAACGAAATCCCTGATGATGAAGAAGAAACTTTAGTAAACAAAGCGTTGGGATCTTCTTGTTGGCAGGAAAAGTAGGTTCCCAGCAAAAAAAGGAATATCAGAGGTTTGGCATTGATTTTCATGGCATTAGCATTTTGGTATAAAACTAAAAAAAGTGCCGTTAAAAACGGCACTTTTTATATTATCTATATTCAATTAATTTTTAATTAATCTTCTTTTGCATCCCACCAAAGTTTGGTGCTATTCTTATTACCTCCACGGCTAACTAGTTCATCAAACTGTTCAGCAGCTTCAACAGCTTCAAGGTTATTTGAATATTCACCTGAAACAAAGATCAACCTTGGCATCACCTCATCTACTGCAACATCTAAGTTGTCAGAGTTCAAACGAGGGTAAGGAGATGGGTAATTGGTTCTTCTCAACTCAGCCCAAGCTTCCCAACCATCAGGATAGATAGCAATCCACTTTTGCGTGCCGATTTGTTCCAATTGTTCTTCCAAGCTACCACCGGACATAAATTTCACCGGAATAGATGAACTAGCAGCGATATTCCACTCAGGCTTGTAAGGATAAGTTACATCACTAGGTGTATTTTCACTATTGATATAAGCATCTACAACATCAGCAGTTGCTCCTACTCTTGGCTCAGTTAAAGAAAGGGTAATTCCTTTTTCGTAGAATTCTTGAGCTGTACCACCCATATTCCAACCAATAGCTGCACCTTCAGCAAGTAGAAATTGTGCTTCAGCGGCACTCAATACTCTCCAAGGTTCACCGGCAGCACTTCCTCCTCTACCTTCATTAAGGAAGATCACTCCCATATCTGAATTAAGATCATTCAAATTAGGCGTACCCAATTCTTCTCTAGAAAGTCCATTTCTTAGACCTTGGTGAGGCTCTCCTTCTCCGGTATTCTGATAATCAACAGTCTCACTGAAGAATACACCAGTACGAGGATCATCATAACCTACCATTACACTTTCCATCAATGCACTCATTCTGTACTCACCCCAGTTGGTAATGATCCAGTATGGATTTCTTGAGTTGATTGTGGTAAGGATTTCAGCTCCATCGGCGTTAGATTCCATCACTCCATCAGCTACAGCTTTCTCAGCTTCAGATTGGGCTAGAGCAGGCTCTACAAATCTGATTCTCATCGCTAATCTTAACCTAAGAGTATTGGCAAATGTTAACCATTTGTCTACAGAACCACCATATATTTGATCGTGTCCTACAAATGCAGTACTACCGGTATTTGCCTTCAACACAGTTACTGCTTCATCAAGCGTAGTAAAGAAATCTTTGTAGATATCTTCTTGTGGATCATAAGCTACACTAGTTTCACCATTGCCAAAGTTAGAATAGATAATTGGACCCCAATAATCAGTAATTCTGTGGTATCCTGCTACTTTCCATACCTTGATCATGGCATTTTCAATCGGAAGATCATTTGTTTCGGAGAATTCTTCAACAAACTGGATAACCGGTGCTGCTTGTCCATAGTAATAATTCCAAGCACTATTGGACCAAGAACCTACCTGTGTATAACGGTCAGAGTCAAAGTTTACCTGAGTGGTGGCAAAGTACTGAGAGTACAAGTCACCAAATAAACTTTGGGCAATCTGAAAACCTGAAGTACCTCCTCCCGGAGCTAGGTACATGGCGCGAGCCTGTGCATTTGCGAATGCATTACCCAATAAGTTTTTGTCCAAATTCTCTGCAACTAGGGCATCTGGTCGGGTATTCAACTCTTCAAAGTTTTCCGTACAAGCACCTAAAGAAAGCGCTGCGACGGATAAACCCATTGCTATTTTAGAAATTTTTATCATCTTCAAATTTTTTAAAATCCTAAATTAAGATTAAAACCAAAAGATCTGGCAGTCGGCGGAGCGAAGGAGTCAAATCCTACAGCCGCAGCAGATGTTCCA
>NZ_CAXBOC010000265.1:0-7664 GCF_963976465.1 uncultured Cyclobacterium sp.
TTTAAAAACAGGTAGTTTTGTAGATCAAGGCAGTTTGTTTACTACTGTTTCCAACATTAGTTCTGTGCATGTCTATTTCAATGTTTCCGAAAAAGAATACCTTGAATACATCAAGTCAAAAGGCGAAACCACAGAAAACAATGTAGTTCAGTTGGTACTTGCAGATGGCGCTCCCTATTCTTATGAGGGAATTATTGAAACCATGCAAGGAGAATTCAACGCCAATACCGGTTCTATTGCCTTTAGGGCATTATTTCCTAATCCGAGTAAAATCCTCAAACATGGTGCAACTGGTAAAATCATTCTTACCAATAAGATAAGGAACGCCATTATTATACCTCAAAAGGCGGTTTTTGAAATTCAGGACAGGAGTTTTGTATACATTGTGAAAGAAGACAATACAGTGGAAATGCGCAGTATTGTCCCTAGAGCAAGATTTTCCCATTATTATGTCATAGAATCCGGTTTGGAAGTAGGAGAGCGCATGGTGTATGAAGGCATCCAAAACGTAAAAGATGGAATGACCATCCAACCAAAAATTATTGCAGGGGAGACAGATGCTGCCTTACCGGAAAATGACGATACCCTTGCAGAAGTAATGCCTACCAGTACAGAAAAATAAGCTATGTTTGATTTATTTATAAAAAGGCCGGTTTTATCACTGGTGATATCCCTTTTCTTTGTGTTGCTGGGATTGTTGTCTTTTTTCACCTTGCCGGTAGAACTTTTCCCGGATATTGCGCCACCATCTGTATCCATTCGTGCCAAATACAGGGGAGCAAATGCAGAAGTAGCGGCCAAAACAGTGGCCACTCCTCTTGAAAAAGTGATCAATGGTGTGCCGGGGATGACCTACATGACCTCTGTAAGTAGTAACAGGGGTACAGTTATCATCAAAGTTTATTTTCAGGCCGGAGTTGATCCGGATCTGGCAGCGGTAGAAATACAGAACAGGGTTTCTACGGTGGTCAATGACTTACCGGAAATTGTTACCAAAGCAGGGGTTACGGTGGAAAAGCAAGTGGAAGGCTTGCTCATGTATATCAACGTGGCCAGTGATGACCCCTCACTGGACGAAGCCTTTATCTATAACTTTACCGATCTCAATGTGCTCCAAGAGTTGCAGCGGGTGGATGGTGTAGGTCTTGCCGAAATCATGAGTACCAAAGATTACTCCATGAGGATATGGCTCAAGCCCGATCGAATGACGGCTTATAAAGTGGCCACAGACGACGTCATCGCTGCCATCAACAATCAGAATGTGGAAGCAGCCCCCGGGCAGCTGGGGATCAGCTCCGGTAAAGACATGCAAATGCTCCAGTATGTCCTTAAATACACCGGTAAATTTTATGAGCCCAAGCAGTATGAAAACTTGGTCATCAGGGCCAACCCGGATGGGTCAATACTAAGGTTAAAAGACATTGCTGATGTGGAATTTGGTAACTTGAATTATGGTAGGATTGCCAAGATGGATGGGAAACCTGCCGCTTCGGTAATGGTTATTCAGCGTCCCGGATCCAACGCCAGTGAGGTTATTGCCAATGTAAAAGAGAAAATAGAACAAATTAAGCAGGACAATTTCCCATCAGGGATGGATTATAAAATCTCCTATGATGTGTCCAGATTCTTGGATGCTTCCATTCATGAGGTATTGGTTACCTTGGTAGAGGCATTTATATTGGTTTTTATTGTGGTTTTTATTTTCCTACAGGATTTTCGCTCCACACTTATCCCTACTTTAGCCGTTCCTGTTGCATTGATCGGTACCTTGTTTTTTATGCAGTGGTTGGGCTTTTCTATTAACCTGCTTACCTTATTTGCACTGGTACTGGCCATAGGTATTGTGGTGGATAATGCCATTGTGGTGGTGGAGGCAGTTCATGCCAAAATGGAGAAAGAAGGTCTGGCACCGCGTGCGGCTACCTTTGCTGCCATGAAAGAAATCAGTGGGGCCATCATTGCCATTACCATGGTAATGTCTGCCGTGTTTGTTCCGGTGGCATTTATGTCCGGTCCGGTTGGCGTATTTTATAGGCAGTTTTCCTTGACTTTGGCCATCGCCATTTTTATTTCCGGGATCAATGCACTGACATTAACTCCTGCGCTTTGTGCCATCTTGCTTCAAAACCATTATGGTGAAGAAAAGAAACAAACCTTGTTACAACGATTTTTCAATGGTTTCAACCATTACTACAATTTCTTTGAAAACAAATATTTTCAATATGTCACCTTCTTGGTGCCTAGAAAGGGAATCACTACGCTGATATTACTCTTCTTCTTTGCGGCCACTTGGGGGGTAAGTAAAATATTGCCCACAGGCTTTATCCCAACTGAAGACCAGAGTATGGTGTATGTAAATGTAACCACTCCCGTGGGTGCAACAGTGGAAAGGACAGAAAAGGTTTTGGATGAATTGATCCATAAATTGGAAGGAAATGAGGCGGTAGCTTCCGTTTCCAGTTTGGCTGGGTATTCACTGGGAAATGGACTTTCCGGGGCCTCTTATGGTATGGCCATGGTCAATCTCAAATCCTGGGATGAAAGGAAAGACCTGCCCATTCAGCAGACATTGGACGAATTTGGAAGGCTTGGTGATGAAATTTCTGATGCGAAGATCAGTTTCTTCTTGCCTCCTACAGTTTCAGGTTTTGGTAACTCCAGTGGTTTTCAGATGAAAGTACTCGACCAAACAGGAACAGGTAATCTGGACCGCTTGTCCACAGTAACCAATGACTTGGTGGAGGAGCTGATGGCCAGTCCGGAAATAGGCTTTGCTTTTACTGACTTCGCCCCTACCTTCCCGCAGTTTCTTATTAGGATTGATCAGGATCAGGCAGCCAAAAATGGAGTCACGATAGCCAAAGCCCTTGGAACCATGCAGGTTTTATTGGGTGGGCAATTTGTTTCTGATTTTGTTCGCTTTGAACAAATGTATGATGTAATGCTACAAGCCGGGCCGGAATACAGGGCCAAACCTGAGGATGTAATGGCGCTTCAAGTAAAAAACAATGAAGGTGAAATGGTGCCCATCTCTTCTTTCCTAACCATGGAAAAAGCCTATGGTCCCGAACAGTTGACGAGGTTTAATATGTACAATTCATCTACTGTAAAAGGTTCTGCTGCCCCCGGGTACAGTAGTGGAGATGTGATTGCTGCTATTGAAAGAGTAACGGCCGAAAAACTTCCCCAAGGATACAATCATGACTGGTATGGGATGTCCAGAGAAGAGGTTACTTCAGGAAACCAAGCCATTGTTATTTTCTTGATCTGCTTGTTGTTTGTCTATTTGATTCTTTCCGCACAATATGAAAGTTTTCTCTTGCCACTTCCGGTGATTCTATCTCTTCCGGTGGGGGTATTTGGTGCCTTTATCTCCCTTTACTTATTGGGCTTACAGAACAATATTTATGCGCAAGTGGCATTGATCATGCTTATCGGTCTTTTGGGTAAAAATGCCATTTTGATTGTGGAATTTGCCATTCAGAAAAGAGAAGCAGGGCATTCTGTGATACAAGCAGCTGTGGAAGGATCCGTGACCAGGTTGCGACCCATATTAATGACTTCCTTTGCCTTTATTGCCGGCTTATTGCCTTTGGCAATGGCCACTGGTGCCGGGGCTTTGGGTAACCGATCCATTGGTACGGCAGCTGCAGGGGGTATGTTAATCGGGACCATATTTGGGTTGATCATCATCCCAGGATTGTATGTGATTTTCGCCCATTTCACCTTCCAGAAAGTAGAAGAAAATCAAAAGCCAACTTCAGAAAAGAAAGATAATACACAAGTATCTTTTTCAAATAATTGAACAAATACTCCATGTTTTTAAAAAATAAATTGATCCTTCGTCTTTCCATAGGCATCCTGGCGATGGTATCGGTGTTTGCCTGTAAAAGTATTGAGGCTCCGGTAATGCCAGAAATGGAGCCAATGCCTGAGACCTTTTTGGATATAGAGGACTCTGCCAGTATTGGGGACATTTCCTGGGAGGAGTTCTTCAATGATCCCAATCTTGTTAGCCTAATCGAAACTGGGCTTGAGAATAACCTGGATATCCTGACAGCCCTGGAAAGAATTGAAATTGCCAGGGCTCAGTATAGAATTACTAAAGGGCAAATGTATCCGACCTTAAATGGGATGGTTCGATACCGCTCTGGAGATATTCGGCCCAACTTGTTTAGTGGCACCATCAATGGAGACAGAAATGTTGTCAATAGAGCAGAGAATAATTTCATAGGCTTTCAGAGTACCTGGGAAATCGATATTTGGGGAAAGGTGAAAAATAGAAAGGAAGCTGATTATGAAAAATTTCTAGCTACAGGCATGGGAAGACACCTGGTGGTCACCAATATGGTAGCTGAGATTTCAAGAATTTACTATCAATTACTGGGTTTAGACATTCAGTTGGAAACCATCAATAGGAATATTGAATACCAAGAGATGGCATTGGAGCTGATTAAAATTCAGAAAATGGCCGGTAGGGCGACAGAGCTGGCTGTGCAACAGTTTTCAGCTCAATTGCTTTCTACAAAAAGCCTTTCTTACGAGAAGCAACAAGAGATCATCGAGACAGAAAATAGATTAAACTTTATTATTGGCAGGTTTCCTCAGC
The DNA here is from genome assembly GCF_963976465.1 of uncultured Cyclobacterium sp. Lineage (NCBI taxonomy): Bacteria > Pseudomonadati > Bacteroidota > Cytophagia > Cytophagales > Cyclobacteriaceae > Cyclobacterium > uncultured Cyclobacterium sp. The sequence goes on from NZ_CAXBOC010000265.1 coordinate 4,610, forward strand.
CTATTGAAAGGGCCTCCTCCTTATTGGAAATCAAACTTCCGTATGGGATGGAAGCCGGTTTGCCAGCAGACATGTTGCTTCGTAGACCTGATATTCGTCAGGCCGAACATGAGCTAAGGGCAAGTAATTTCAATGTAGAAGCGGCTAGAAAAGAGTTTTTGCCTTCCTTAAGCCTTACTCCTTACGTAGGGTTGAATGATAAGAGCCTTCCGGCAGCTTTGGAAATGCCCGGTGGCTTGACCATCGGGATATTGGGCGGTTTGACAGCTCCGATTTTTGCTCAGAATCGTATCAGAGCAGGATACGATCAGTCCATAGCTTCCAATAAAATTGCTTTGTATAATTATCAAAAAAGCATTCTGGATGGTTACCAGGAGGTGTCAGGTAAACTCCAGCGTGTGGGTAACCTTAGAAATATTTACAGCCTTAGAGATGAAGAAACAGCCGTCCTGCTCAATGCAGTATCGACGGCCAATGAATTGTTCCGAGGAGGATATGCGACTTACCTGGAGGTGATTACGGCCCAGTCAAGGGTACTGGAAGCAGAATTGGACAAGACCAATACAAGGATTGAAATGTTCCTCACTGTAGTGGACCTTTACCGTGCATTGGGAGGTGGTTGGAAATAGTCCGGCCATTTCTTTTTTACCTAAGCCTACACTTCGTATTTTTGAAGTGCTATGATGAATTGGGAAAAATTACTATTGCCCGAAGGCTTAAAGCCTTCGGATACGGACCTTCAAAGAAGTCAATTTGAACGGGATTTTGATCGGATAATCTTTTCGGCACCTTTTCGAAATCTTCAGGATAAAACCCAGGTTTTTCCCCTTCCTGAAAATGATTTTGTGCATACCAGATTGACCCATAGCCTCGAAGTTTCAAGTGTAGGACGATCTCTGGGAAAGTCAGCGGGAAAATTCCTTTTGGACAAATATCCGGAATTGGCATCAAAGAAATTGCAGCCTTTTGACATTGGAGGAATTGTGGCCACTGCGGCTTTGGCCCATGACATTGGCAACCCTCCTTTTGGGCATGCCGGAGAAGAGGCCATTTCAGATTTTTTTAAGTTTCATGCCACCGGGAAATTATGGCAGCAAAAGTGTTCGGCCAACGAATGGGAGGACCTTACCAACTTTGAGGGAAATGCCCAAGGATTTCGCATGCTGGTGGACAAAAAAAATGGGATGAATATCTCCCCCGCTACCTTGGCTTCATTTACCAAATACCCAAGGCCTGCTTGGTGCAAAGCTTCCGGTCAGAAAAGAAGAAGCCAAAAGAAATTTGGGTTCTTCACCAGTAATATTTCTCATTATGAACTCTTGGCAGAAGGAATGGGCATTCCTCAATTGGCTGACAATTGCTGGATGAGGCATCCCTTGGCTTTTTTGGTGGAGGCTGCAGATGATATTTGTTACAGTATTATTGACCTGGAGGATGGTTGTACCCTAGGTTTGGTTTCCCTTGATCAGACCATTTCTTTAATGGGGGCGATTGTTGGAGAGCGATATTCACCGGAGAAACTTAAAAAATACAGTAGTCCAAAACAGCAATTGGCCATCATGCGGGCCATGGCCATCAGCCAGCTGATTCAGGAAATCACGGCTGTTTTTGAAGAGAAAGAGGCAGCCATTTTAAGCGGTGAATTTGATCAAGCTTTGACAGAAATTATACCTTCAGCTGAGAACTTGGAAGCCATTACTTCGCTTTCTGTTAAAAAAATATACCGGTCTCAACCTGTATTGGAAAAGGAGGCAGCAGGATATCAGGTATTGGAAGGCTTATTGGCCACCTTTTCTGACGCCTTATTTAATTTTCACTTTGAGAAATCAAGGTTTTCAGGCCACAACAAGAGTATTTTGCGTTTGCTTCCTGAGGAGCTGGAACTCCAAAAATCCGGTGATGCCTATGCGCTAATGAGAGGTTTGTTGGATTTTATTTCCGGGATGACAGACAAACATGCCCTTTCTCTTTATAGGCGGGTAAAAGGAATTACCATTCCGGGTACTTGAGTTTGTAAATGAGAAATATTAAATCAGGAATGAACTCGTAAGTCCTAAAAAAACCAAAATCCCCCTTTTTTTCAAAGGGGGACAAAGGGGGATTTGTTGAAGAACTGGAATCCCTAAATAAATCGAATTCTTAGGTTAGATTTTGTCAGCATTGTTGCAGAAAAGGCGCAACAATGTCGCCAAAATCAAGATCGAGTAGGTTCCCCTGACCACGGGCTTCACCCGTGGCTATTATATTTTCAGCCCTTCAGGCTTCTCCGTTTCTTTCAGGTAGGCTATAATCGAAACCCGATATTAATTATAGTGTAATTGATAGATACGTCTTCAGAAAAAAGGTATAACAATCTATGAAAATTCACTATTCGAAAATTTGCCTAAAACCCTATTTTCCGTAATTCCCGTAATAAGGGGGAGTTGCAAGAAATGGTATTTTAACGCCGAATTTAAATGGACCATTGAAATGTGAAATCAGAAACATACTGTAAGCCCGAAAAACCAAAATCCCCCTTTTTTTCAAAGGGGGACAAAGGGGGATTTTTTCGTAAATATTATAAAAAATAAGCTTGAGAATATAACTTTTCCACGCTGTTAAGACTAGCACTGCTCCCTCTACCTACGGCTGAGCGGAGTCGAAGCCATAGGAATAGGTGCTTGTTTTACCTACGCCTTTGGATTCGCTTAACTTCTCCAAGGAACTACGGTACAATTCAATAATTAATAGGGCTATTTAGCCAGCTCAAAAGCAATTACTTGAACATAGACCTTGTTTAAAACTGCTAAATTGATGTTTCTCTTAGGCTCAGTAGACCAAGTGCATAGATTTTCTTCAATTGCCATACATATACCCCTGTTTTCTATTAACTTTACGGCTTCGTTTTGGACAGATTACAAATGTCCTAAAAAATAAGGCGCATCAAGACACAGATAATATTTTCTAATTACAGTGAAGAAATATCAGGAGTTTAAACAGGTAGATTACCCCAAAATAGGGGAGGACGTATTGGCTTTTTGGAAAAACAATGCCGTTTTTGAAAAATCCATTAGCA
>NZ_CAXBOC010000266.1:0-7641 GCF_963976465.1 uncultured Cyclobacterium sp.
ATTACAAAAGACGCACTTAAACCTATCGATAAGCCGATTACATTGATCAAAGAAAAGGTCTTATTTTTCCAGATACTTCGAAAAGCAATTTTTAGATAGTTCTTATACATGATTTTCGGGATTATTCGGTCCTTAAACTCTTCACAGGATTTGCAATTGCAGCCTTAATGGCTTGAAAACTTACTGTCAACAGGGTAATAAACAATGCCCCGATTATGGCATAGCCAAAGGTCCACGCAGATATTTGCATCCTGTAATCGTAATTCTGTAACCACTGACTCATAAAGTAATAGACAATCGGTATCGCAATAAGGCAGGAAATCAGTACTAGAATCACAAAATCTTTGGAAAGCATCTGCCATAAATTTAAAACCGAAGCCCCCAAGACTTTTCGTACCCCTATTTCCTTGGTCCGTTGCTCGGCCACAAATGAAGCCAAACCAAAAAGGCCTAAACAACTAATTAGAATAGCCAAAAGGGTAAAAACTCCTGCCAAATTTCCCAGACGCTCTTCGGATTCAAACTTCTGCCCAAAAGCCTCATCTACAAAGCCATAATCAAATTGGGCAGATGGAACAACTGTGGCAAATACCTCTTCAATGCGAGCAATGGCATCACTGGCGATGGCATCGGGCTTTATTTTGATATTAATATAGTCTACCCTATCGTAATCAATATAGAAAAAGGCCTGCTTTACAGGTTGATAAGGAGATTGCATCACCATGTCCTTTGTAACACCAATAATCTCTGCCCGGTCGTCATTTCCAAAGGTAATAAAGCTCCCTACTGGGTTTTCCAAGCCCATGTACTTAACGGCCGTTTCATTTAGAATTATAGCTGCAGAATCAGAGGCATAATCCCTCGAAAAATCCCTTCCTTCCACAAACTGCCAACCTACTGTATTCCCATAATCATGGGTTACCCGCAAAATACCAAAGTCAGGTGACATCTCAGGATCTTTGCCTTCCCAACTAATACTACCACCGCCATTGCTATAAACGCCCATTAATGGAGAAGAAGATTGGGTCATGTCTTCCACTACTCCTGTGTTTATCAATTCATCCCGCAAAAGGTTGTACTTGCTATTGTACGCGGGATTGTTCATTTGTATGGATATAAGATTGCTTCGGTCATAGCCAATCGGCCGATCCTTGGTAAATTCTATTTGGTTAAAAACAATTACCGTCCCCACAGCCAACATGATAGAAACAGCAAATTGAAAGACTACCAATACCTTTCTTGGAACAGCCGAATAGGGTCCAGCTTTAAATGTTCCTTTTAATACCTTAATCGGACTAAAGGAGGATAGGTACAAGGCCGGATAACTACCAGCCAACAACCCGGTAATCAAGGTAACGCCAAATATGGATGCCCAGAAGGTAAGGTTAGTCCAGGGTATCTGCATATTTTTGCCAGCCAGTTCATTGAACCATGCTAGCGTAAATAGCACCAAAGCCAAGGCGAAAAATAAGGCAATACCTGAAATCAATATGGATTCACTTAGGAACTGGAAGATCAATTGCTCTTTATTGGAGCCCACTGTTTTTCTAATGCCTACTTCTTTGGAACGCTTTTCAGAGCGCGCAGTACTGAGGTTCATAAAATTAATACAGGCCAAAACCAATACAAATAAACCTATGGCTATAAATAACCACACAAAAGTGACTCTGCCTTCTGTAGGCTTTCCCTGAGCATCAAATTGGGAATACAAATGCCATTTGTCCATGGGATAAGCAAAAGGATGTAGGCCACGTCTCTCAAAACCTTCCAATGATTCCGCGGGTCCGTATTGAAAATAAAAATCCTTCAAAGCAGCATTGGCTGTTTCAAAATCAATTTCCGGCCTCAATTGCACATAAAACTGAAAAGACCAATCGTCCCATACTGTTTTTATTCGTTCGAATCTTTGGGGCTCATTGGCCTCTGTCAATTTCCAATTCGCAAAGAATTTCACATTGGCAAAACTATTGTTTTTGGGAAGATCTTTATAAACGCCATTTACGACGGCGTCCATCTCATTATTGATCTTTATGGATTTACCTACAGGATCTTCCTCTCCAAAAATGGCAGCAGAAGCTGTTTCAGACAAAACTACTGCATTGACCTCTTCTAAACTCGAATAAGCGCCTTGTATCATTTCCAAAGAAAGCATTTCTAAGGCTTCGCTTTCAATAAACTGACCTCTTTGGGTATAATTTTCCCCTTTATTGGTCAATACATAATTCCCCACCCAGGTGGCACGTATTGCATAAGTAAAATAATCTGAATAATTGTCTTTTATAACGCTACCCATGGTGTAAATCGTAGAGGGAAAAGACTCAATTTCACCGGTATCAAGATTTTTAGCCCTATTGTAAATCTGGGCAATCTTATCGTGGTTTTTGTGGTAGGTATTGAACGTAAATTCATCCAAGACCCATAACCCTATCATAATAACTACTGCCATTCCAAGTGCCAACCCTCCAATATTAATTGCAGCGTAACCTCTATTGCTTGTAAGATTTCGCCAGGCTATTTTTAGATAGTTTTTGTACATGGTTGTATGGATTATTCGGTTCTTAAACTTTTAACTGGGTTTGCAACTGCTGCTTTTAATGCCTGAAAGCTTACTGTTGTCATTGCGATAGCGAAAGCAATACCTCCGGAAAGCAAAAACATCCACCATTTAATTTCGATATGATAAGCAAAGTCTTGTAACCATCTATTCATGCCAAACCAAGCAATGGGAAGGGCAATTAAAGAGGCAATCCCAACCAATTTTCCGAAATCCTTGCTCAGCATCAGGGTAACAGAGGTAACTGAAGCCCCAAGCACTTTTCTTAAACCAATTTCCTTTCTACGCTTTGCTGTCACAAAGATCACCAGACCCAACAAACCAAGACTAGAGATAATAAAAGCCAGCGTAGTAAAGATCAGTGATAATTTCTCCTGCTTCTGTTGAGCCAGGTATTGCTGGTTAAAATTTTCACTAAGAAAATACACATCTGCTTTATTTTCAGAGTCGAATTGTTCCATTGTACTTTTTACAAATGCAATCCCAGCAACCGCTTTGCCTTTTGAGATTTTTATATAAAGATTGTCTCTATCCCTATCATTCGGCGGCATCAACAGTACCATAGGTTCAATTTTATGCTGTAGAGAAGTCGAGTGAAAATCTTTAATCACTCCGATAATATGTCGATTTACCAGGCTGTCCTTTCCTGATTTATAATTGATTTTCTTTCCTATGGCATCGGTATAGCCAAGGAGTTTCATCAGGGTTTCGTTAATGATTACGGTTCCTCCTTTATCTGTTGGCCTATCAGGAGAAAAATTTCTACCCTGTAATAACTCCATTCCATTGGTTGGTAAAAAATCCTCATCGATGTATAGAAAATTTGTCATAGTGGCAGTGCTTTGCATTTTTCCATCCACCTCAAAAAAGAAATTAAATTTACCTAGGTAATTGGTACCTAAAGGATTACCGGCAGTAGCCGCACTTTCTACTAAAGGGCTTTGCAGGAGTGTTGCTTTCAATGTGGGTATTTTACTTCGGACTTTTGGATCATCAATATGGCTGATCAACACTTGGTTTTTGTCAAATCCAAGGTCTTTTTCAGAGACAAATTGCATCTGCTTATGAACGATATAGGAACCACTAATCAGGCAGACTGTAATTACAAACTGGACTACCACAAGTGTTTTCCGTAAGAAAATACTTGTCCCCATATTTACTATCTGCCCTTTGAGTGAAGGAATCATCTTAAGCCTTGACAAAAACAAGGCAGGATAACTCCCACACAAAACCCCAATCAAAACAGTAAAAAGGACAATTATCCCAATGGTTTTAAAGGATCCAAAATACAATAGAGTCAAATCTTTTTCTGCCAATTGATTGAATACAGGAAGGCTTAATTGAACAATAAAACAGGCTAAAAGAGAAGCAATAAAAGTGACCAAAATTGCTTCACTTAGGAACAGCCCTACCAGGTGTTTTATTTCAGATCCAACCACTTTTCGTATTCCGATTTCCTTCACCCGCATGACAGCGCGTGCTGTAGATAGGTTCATATAATTGATAACCGCAATCAACAATACAAGGAATCCAATTACAATAAACAAGTAGACCAACTCAGCCTTCCCATTGGCACTGAACTCATAATCCAGATGAGAATACAGATGAATAGCTGTCAGTGGCTGTAATTCTATTTTAAAATCAGAAAAATTCATTCGTTTGGTCAGATCCTTTTCAAAAGGAACAAGCTTGTTTGCAAATGATTCTGGGTCAATCCCTTTCTGTATAAGGAGGTAAGTGTAGAGATACGCTGCATTCCAATTGTCACTTCTCAGGTCTTCCCTTGCAAAGGACCGGATTGCACTGAATTGCATATGGGAGTTTTTTGGAATATCATTTATTACTCCTGTTATTTTGATAGGCAGTTTATCATTGCCTAAGGCAATTGTTTCATTGATTGCTTTGGAGGCATCTCCGAAAATTTTAATGGCAAGGCTTTCCGTAATGACGATGGATCCCGGATTTACCAAGGCAGTTGCGCCATCTCCATGCAAAAAGGAATAATCAAAAAGCGCAAAGAAAGTATTTTCAGCAAACCAAATATCTTCCTGGCTAAAACTTTTATTACCGTAATTAATTAGGTCCCCTCCTTCAATATTGATTCTTACTGCCTCTTCCACTTCAGGGAATTCATTTTTTAAAGCGACTGCAAATGGTGGAGAGGTAAGGGCAATGTCCATTTTTCCATTGTCCCATTTCGCATGTTGAGTTACCCTAAAGATTTGCTCCGAATTGGTAAAGAATTTATCATAGCTAAGCTCATCTGCTACATACAATGCAATCAACCAAAAAGCAGCGAGACCTATGGCAATACCACTGATATTCAGAAAGCTGTAGCCCTTGTTCCGCTTTATATTTCGCCAGGCAATTTTCAGATAATGTCTCCCCATGGTTTTCGGATTTATTCGGTTCTTAAACTTTTTACGGGATCAGTTATCGCCGCCTTTATACTTTGGTAACTTACCGTAAGAATGGCAATACCTACAGCTAATATGGCAGCATAAGCAAAAATACCCCAACCAATTTCGATCCTGTAGGTAAAATCCTCAAGCCATTTGGACATGGTATACCAACCGATGGGTAAGGCTATCAAAATGGATAGGCCGACCATTTTCAGAAAGTCGGTTGTCAGCCGGAAAGTAATTTGCCCCACACTTGCTCCTAATACTTTTCGAATACCAATTTCCTTCATACGCTTTTGGGCGTTGAAAGCAGCCAGACCGAAAAGGCCTAAACAAGCAATCATTATGGATAAAACAGTAAATACCATGAAGATCTGTCCTAATTTTTGTTCGGATTCGTAAACCCTATTGAATGAATCCTCCATAAATCTGTAGTTGAAAGGTTGGCCGGGGGCCATTTTGGCCCATATTGACGCTATTCCTGTAATGGCATTGGAAAAATCACCGGATTTTATCCTAACAGCCATTGTACTTGATGAACTTCCTAAAGAAAGGCTCAATGCACCAATATCTTCCCTTAAAGATTCAAAATGGAAATTTTTTACTACCCCGATAACTTTATAAAAAACCGGGTTTTCTTCACCTAAATCCCGGGACAGTCTCAAGCCCAAAGCTTCCTTGGGTTTTAGCCCTAAAATTGCCAATGCGGATTCATTTAAGATTATCCCAGTAGAATCTGTAGGGTAGCGTTTGTCAAAATCACGGCCCGCAATTAATTCCATATTCAAGGTGGATATATAATCATGGTCTACCATCCACCTTTGCATTTGCAAGGCATTTTCCTGCGCTATGGATCCTTCTTTAAAGAAAGAGTGATCTTGTCGATAAGAAGGCGTAGGCAAATACCCACTTAAAGAAACACTGGCCACCTGACCTAATTGTTGAACTTCCTTTTTAAAGGCTTCAATTTGGTTTCCAGTTGCATAAACATCATCTACGATCAGAATTTGATCTTTAGTGTAACCAAGGTCTTTACCCTGAATAAAATTCAATTGCTGAAATACAACCAAGGTAGCCACGATCAGTAAAATAGAAATGGCAAACTGGAAAACGACAAGGGAGTTTCGAACCCCTGCTCCCCCAATGCTATTTTGTCCACTTCCTTTAAGGACTTTTGCAGCCACAAATTTCGACATGAAGAACGCAGGATAGCTACCTGAAAAAAGGCTTAATAGTATGGTAGCCGAAAACAAAATGATCCAGAAATAAGGAGCTGTATAAGGTACACTCATTGATTTCCCCGAAAGCGTATTAAAAAAGGGAAGTGCCAAAGTTGAAATCATAATGGCCAGCAGCAAAGAAATAAAAGAGATCAATACGGCTTCGGTCAGGAATTGCCCAATCAGTTGAGACCGGTTAGACCCCAGGGTTTTTCGGATGCCAACTTCTTTGGCTCTTTTAAGTGAGTAGGCCGTTGACAAATTCATAAAATTAACGCTTGCCAAAACAATTAAAAACAATCCTATGAATGAAAGTATATAAACATTTTGAATACTACTATTGGCACTGAGCTCATGGTGACGATTGGAATGCAAGTGAATATCGGTTAAAGGAATGGTACTGTACCTTAAATAATTACCGGATGCGGCAAAGGATTCTACTGTTATTCCGGGATAAAATTGCTGAACATAGGGAAAGATGTATTTCTCCATGATGGAATGTAAAGGCGCTTTAAAATCTTCAATACTAGCCCCCGGTATCAACTTGATGAAGGTAAAATAATTGTGGCTGGTCCATAACATTTGCTGAGCATCTTCGTATCCGGCCAATGCCATAAATAGAGAATGATCTCTTAATAAACTATTCTTGGGCAGGTCGTCCATTACCCCTGTTACCGTATAAGTATCCTCATTGTTCACCAATAGCCTTTGTCCCAATGCATTCTTAACTCCGAAGTGTTTTTCCGCAGCTGTTTTGGTCAGCACCATGGTATTTGGCTCAGTAAGTGCAGTTCTTGAATCCCCTACCAACAGGTTTATTCCAAAAAACTCAAAAAGCGTTGAATCAGCAAAAGCTACTTGCTCTTCTTTGGTGTTTTCTTCAGTACCGGTTTTCCTGAGAAGTAAACTTCCTTGATTCCTGATCCGGGTAACCTCTTCAACTTGGGGAAAATCATTGCGTAATGTTCCGGCCATTGGAGCACCGGTTTCGGCTAGTTGCATGACCTCTCCACCAAATTTTATATCCGAATTGATTCTGTAAATGCGGTCAGAATCAACAAACATTTTATCAAAGCTCAATTCATCGTATACATATAGAGCTATTAGCATGCCACCCGCAATACCTATGGTAAGGCTAAAGGTATTGAGAAAGGTAAAGAATGGCTGATTCTTCAAGCTTCTCCAGGCGATTTTTAGATGGTTTCTGAACATGATTTCCTATTTTTTAATTTTTTTGTTCCAGAATAATCTAGAAGCAACAATTTTTTTATTTAAACCTACTGAGTCCTTAGCCATACTTTTTAATCCTCTTTTATTGCTTTAATAGGATTGAGATTGGCAGCCCTATAGCTCTTATAACCAATGGTGGTAAATGCTATAAAAAGCGTGATTAATGCTGCCAAAGCATAAATCCACCAAGGTATAGCTATGCGGTAGGAAAAACCTTGTAGCCAATTTTCCATCA
>NZ_CAXBOC010000267.1:0-7588 GCF_963976465.1 uncultured Cyclobacterium sp.
TCATGGTATGCAGAAATTCTATTGCATCATAATCATAAAAGATCACCCTATTTTGCCGCGTTACTCCAAAATTTTTGGTCATCATGTCTCCAGGAAAGATATTTGCCTGGGCCATTTGTAAAATGGCTTTGGCATATTCATCTACAGCATGTTTGGCTTCTTCCAGACTGCAGGTTTCCAGGTAGAGGTTCAAAGGTCGCAAGCGACGTTCGATGTACAAGTGCTTTATTACAAGTGTTTCTCCCTCAATGGACAAAAGAGAATTTACATAGGTTTTCAATTCTTTCATCAACAAGGGGTCAATCCTGTTCAGTGGAAGTCTAAAATTTTCAAACTCATGAGTGTCTGCCATTCTACCTACCCTGTCGTGAAGCCCCACCAGTTTGTATTTTTCTTTTACCTGCTGTCTGGTCATGTTTTTAGGAGGTTCAAAATGGTCTTTAATTAACTTAAATACAATATTTGACGAAGGAAGGGTAAAGACAGTCATGACCATGCCCTTGATGCCTTCAGCTAAAATAAAGTTGTCCTCACTCTGCTTTAGGTGGTTTGTGAAATCCTTATAGAAGGCTGTTTTGCCATGCTTATTGAATCCTATGGCATTGTATAGCTCATAAGGTCGTTTATGTTGGATAACTGATTGGAGAAAATTGACAGTTTGTGACGGGATAGCTATTGGAGCCATAAAATAGGACCTAGTATAACTAAATATTCCACTCATTATGTTAGGGTCGAAAATAAGTGTATCGACAAATATACCTTTTTCATTGTGTAAGAGGGGGATTATAAATGGCATCCATTTATTACCAAGATAAGTTCTACCTATTAAATAGGCTGCCTTATTGCGATAGAAAACATCCCTTAATACCTGCGTGGTGGTTTCCTTTGTTGCTTTATACCTGGTTAGAATTACTTGTTTAACACTTTCTACTAAATATTTTATGTCTTTTTCCTTTTGATAATAAGGAACACCAAAATCAAAATCTTCCAAAATTTTTGTAAATGCATCATGCAGTTCCACTTGAGCCGGATAGTTTCGAAATAAAGATTCGTCTACATTACCTCTATCATCGCTACCTGATAAATCATAAAACATCAATGCCTCATCAATCACCATTCCCGGGAATACCTTCCTGAAAACCGAATTAAAAAATGTGCCGGCCAGCTCCCGATCATCATAAGAAGCAATGGCATGTAAGTAACTTTCCCGGATTTCAGCCCAGACTGCTTTGCTGTCAACCTCTTCTTGTAGCAAAGCCTTACAAGCCTCTACAATACTTTTTAGGTGGTCTTTATATAAACGTAGCCTTTCTTTGTGGTTGGCATGTAGCTGTTGCCAATCTTTATTTTTAAAGTTTTTAGGAATTCTTTGGGTAATTTGTCTAAAATTAAGAATGTAGGCATCATATCCATCTAAAACTGTTGCAACTATTTTTTTAATAAGCTTTTTATTCATAATGGCTATGCCTTTTGGTCTGGAAGTAGATTAGAAGTGGATATTAGAATATTATTTTTTTATTGCAAAATTATTAACCTTTGGATTTGCAGATATATTCCTTAATTTCGTTCGAGTTTATTCTATTATAGATTAAACACAATAGGTTTAATAGGTTTGATAAGTGAAAAAGGCCTGAATAATATTCAGGCCTTTTTTCAATTGTAAAACACACACCGAATATGGATTTGAATCATTTGATAAACAATTTGGTAAAAGTTTTGGAGGGGCCTTTGCCCGGAAGGCCGGCTCAGGAGCGAATGGCTCCGATACCTCTTGAATTGGATCGATTTGATAAACAGCAAATGGTTAATGCCAGAAAAGGTGCCGTACTGATGTTGATATGCCCTACTCCAGACCAAAAAAGTATATTTGTCCCATTTATCAAAAGGGCTACTTACGAAGGGGTTCACAGTGGGCAGATTGCTTTGCCCGGAGGGAAGAAGGAGCTTACAGATCAAGATTTAGGAGTAACAGCTTTGAGGGAAACAGAGGAAGAGATTGGGGTACCAAGTGACAGCATTGAAATCATTGGTTCTTTAACTGATCTTTATATACCTCCAAGTAATTTTTCGGTGAAACCATTTATTGGCTATTCTTTAAAATCTCCGTCATTTTCAATTGACAAAAGAGAAGTCGATCGGCTTATCCTATGTAATTTTAACGAATTGACGGATGAGGCCATCGTAAAGAAAAAAGGAATGGATTTAGCCGGAGGTCACAGGATTGAGGCGCCTTATTACGAAATTAATCAAGAAGTGGTCTGGGGAGCTACAGCCATGATATTGAGTGAGTTTTTAACACTTTGGAAAGAAATCAAATAAATGTGGAAAGTGCGCTGATAACAAATGATGCAGTAGTTTTTGGTCTCCTAATGGGAGTACTTGGATTAATTTTTTATACTTCGGCAAGTGCCCACCCAATTTTTAAGGCCATATACCGGGTAGTGCCGGTGGTATTATTGTGTTATTTTTTACCGGCTTTGTTCAATACTACAGGCCTAATTTCCGGAAAAGATTCTCAATTGTATTTTGTAGCGTCCAGGTACTTACTGCCTACCTCACTGGTGTTGTTAACCTTAAGTATAGATCTCAAAAGCATCGCAAGATTAGGACCCAAAGCGCTTATCATGTTTTTGACAGGAACATTTGGTATTGTGATAGGGGGACCGGTTTCCTTATTTTTAGTGGCTCAATTTTTTCCTGAAGTACTGGGAGGAATAGGTGCTGATGAAACATGGAGAGGTCTTGCAACAATTGCGGGTAGCTGGATTGGAGGCAGTGCCAACCAAACGGCTATGTTGGAGCTATTTGGAGCCAGCCCTTCCCTTTTCAGTCAGATGATTGCAGTAGATGTTATTGTTGCAAACCTATGGATGGCTTTTTTATTGTATTGGGCAGGTAACCCAGGCTTCTTTGATAAAATTTTAAAGGCCGATACCTCGGCCATTACGGCTCTGAAGAAGAAAGTAGAGATCCAACAAAAGAATAACGTAAAAATCCCTGGCTTATCAGATACCATGAGCATTTTGGGACTTGGCTTTTTTATTACCAGTTGTTCTCATTTCTTTGGTACCTATTTGGGAGATTTTATTGGTGTGAATTATCCTGAGCTAAAACCTTATTCCTTGGATTCCCAGTTCTTTTGGTTGGTGATTTTAGCCACTACCGGAGGTTTGATTTTGTCTTTTACCCGATGGAGAAAATTAGAAAATGTAGGGGCATCCAGAATGGGTAGTGTCTTGCTTTATATTCTGGTGGCTACCATAGGTATGCAAATGGACCTTGCTGCAGTTTTAGATAACCCAGTTTATTTTTTAGTAGGGATTATTTGGATGGGTTTTCATATATTATTTATGCTTATTGTAGCCTTTATAATTAAGGCACCGTTTTTTTATGTAGCCATCGGTTCTCAGGCCAATGTAGGAGGAGCGGCATCTGCTCCGATAGTTGCTTCTGCTTTTCATCCTGCACTGGCCCCGGTAGGCGTTTTATTGGCTGTGTTAGGTTATGGTGTTGGTACCTATGGTGCTTATATATGTGGCATTTTGTTGCAATTGGCTTTTGGAGGATAACTATGAAACCCAGGAAAAAGTATATTTTCATTTGTAATGGTAAAGATTGTAAAAAAAATGATAACAAATCATTTTCCTCATTACTCAAACAAGCCATAAATAGGGCTCCTTTGAAAGGGAATTTTAAATTGGTAAAGACCAAGTGTATGGATTGTTGTAAATCCGGACCTATAGCTGTATATAATAATCAGTTGGTTAAAAAAGGGGATACTGATCAAATAGTCCAATTCCTTATGAAAGACCTTTTATGAAAAGTACCATAATCAATTGAATTTTTATTGTATAAACGTTTAAATAATTGGCTGACTAATATTTACGGAGTATCTTTACAGTGTTTTAATAATTTTTGCTAATTAAGTTCTAGTAATCATTAGATACTTAGTTTTTTTGATAGAAATAGTTAGAGATTTGAATATTGTTAGTAACTTATAGGTTTAAACCTATGAAATCCAATACTTAGTGTTTTCAGTTTTTAATTTAGCATTGTGACAGGTTAATACCTGATTTTAATCATGGAAAAAGAGTTTTATAAAAATCTCTTTCAAGGCAATGAAAAAAGTCTTGATTTATTTTTGGTATTTGATGACAGCCAAGTGATATTTTCAAGCGGTAATTGGCTAAGTCAATTAGCGGAGGAAGGATTATGGGAAAATTATTTGTCTAATTTTGAAGGCTTGGTTACCGATGTACGTTCATTTTTTGAAGATCCATCTCAAGCTCAATTCCGTAGTTATGCTCATATAGACCAGAAGCTGGGACTTCAAATCAGGGTAGAAGGAAAGACAATTGAGGGTAAAGGTAAAATTTGTGTGGCCAATGGAAAATTTCTAGAAGGAGCGTTGAATGACTCAAAAGAACTTTTGTTAGATAATGAGCAAACGATCTCATTGGGACAAGAAGATGCTACAGAGTTTTTAAAAGGAAAGCTGGAATTTGATCAGCAGGTCAATGAAATATCCACTGCATTTCTAAATGCTACAGAGGAAGAATGGGACAAGGTATTTCTTAAATCCCTGGCCATGGTAGTCCGATTTCAAGGAGCAGACGTAGGAAATTTTTTTTACGTCAATCATGAGTTAGAACAACTTGAATGTTTTTTTGAATACAAGACAAATCCTGATGCAGGGATACTTAAAATAAACCAAACCATATCCCTTGAAGGACAACAGGCTTTTATAAACAATTTAAAAAACTCAGGATTTATTGCTGTAGGCGATTTGAATAAATCTGAATACAAAGAAACCTTCGAGGCATTAATTGCAGAGAAATTTGGTTTCACAGCCTATATCATTGTCCCTATTTTTGCGGATAACAACCTTTTAGGCTTATTTACATTAAGTTCTGCCCAGGTCCAACCCAACTGGACACCTAAGCATAAGAATAGGTTTGGCATCAGGCAATTGGCTGATGTATTTGGGGCTGCAGTGATCCATCGTTCAACCAAATCCAAGCTGTTTCGAAATGAGAAATTACTTAGCTCTACTGAGGTTTTGGCCAAGTCTGGGTCTTGGAGATTGCAGAATACTGGCAGGAAGATTTTTCTTTCCAAAGGTATCAACAGAATCTTTGATTTGGATCCGTCTTTAGATGTATTAGAAGTAGGCGAATTCCTGTCACTTATCTCTTCTCCGGATAGGGAAGGTGTCAAGGCCAAAGTTCAGGAAGCGCTGGCTCACCGAAAATCTGTTTCCGGTGAATTTGTGTTCACCAACCCCAATGGGAAGGAAAAACACATTTCATACCTTATTCAGATCAATCAACTCACCACTAAAAGTAATTTAGAGGTTTTTGGTTATTGTAACGACATTACTGAGAAAAAAACTGTTGAGCGACGATTGTTGTTCGAATCCCAAATTCTGGCCCAAGTAAATGAACCAATTTATGTGACAGACCTCAGCCTGAAGGTGGTTTATATGAATGAGGTGGCGATTTTCGAAGGAGAACCTTTTCAAAACGGTCAAGGTGGAAAGATCAGCGACTTTTTTAAAATCACCAATGATCAAGCCATTTCTTTTCAACAATTAATTGAAAAAGCTTCTGATTCGGGGACCTGTGTAGAAGAACTTCAGATACTTGATAATTCAGGGCATGTTCAACCCTATGAGGTTTCTGTCAAACCCATTCAAAATGCAGAGACAGAAAAAATCGGTTACTCTTTTTTGGTGAGGAACCTTACCACCAAAATACAGCGGGAAGAAATGGCAAAAAAGGCCAAGCTGATTATTGAGAATAGTCCTGCCGTTTTGTTTGAAGTTGAGCCGAATGAAGGCTTCAAAATCTCCTATATTACAGAAAACATTAATCAGTTTGGATACCTTTCAGAAAACCTGGTGGAGGAAGCCCGAAGTTTAAAAGACTTTATTCACCCAGATGATCGTTGCACTTTTGAAAAAGAACTCCTACAGGGAGAAAAGAAGCAATACAGTAGGGAATATAGGTTTTTAACTGCTGAGGGTAATTATAAATGGGTGGAGGATAAAATTCGTCCCAAATTTGACAACGATGGAAATGTGGTGCTTTTTGAAGGCTTGTTTCATGATGTTACCGATAGAAAAAACGACAGGCTTGAAATTGAAAAAATTCAAGACAGGTACCGGGTGCTTGCGTCCAATATTCCTTATACCAATGTATTTTTAATTGATAAAAATTTAAGGTACTTGGTGGCCGAAGGTCTAAATTTCGACAACTGGGGTTTTGGTAAATCTTATTTTGAAGGAAGGAAAATTTCAGATGTACATACCGTGACGCGCAAAGTGGTAGAGCCACTTGTTACCAATGCGGTGAACAAGAAAAAAACCCTTTCTGATACCCTAAACTACCTTGGGAGAATCTATGAGTTAACGGCCAAACCCATCTTTAAAAATGACCAATTGGAATATATTTTAGGGATTGTAAGGGATATATCAGAAGAGTATGTAGCCAAAAAAGAGCTGAAAAAGAGCGAAATAAAGTACAGAAGCCTGGTAGAAGAGTCTACTGAAATCATATTTTCCATCACTGCACAATTAGAACTTAGTTATGTCTCCCCAAATATCAAGCAGTTTTTAGGCTACGAGACCTATGAATTTACAAGTGGTGACTTTACAGATTACCTTCATCCTGAGGATGCCCAAGTATTGCAGGAGGGGAATGCAAGTTCTATTAATTATTTCGAGGAACACCCTATATTCGAGTTTAGATTAAGGCATAGGCAAGGGCATTACCGGATTTTTAGCTCCAGCGGTAAGGTTATCAGAGATGAGAAGAATGAAATCAGGTATTACACAGGGATCGCCAGAGACATTACAAAATTAAAAGAAACCCAGAATGAGCTATACAAGGCCAAAGAAAAAGCTGAGGCTGCTTTGAATGCAAAGAGTCAATTTTTATCCGTAATGAGCCACGAAATAAGGACACCAATGAATGCGGTGATCGGGCTTTCACATCTTTTGATTGAAGACAAACCTCGAGAGGATCAATTGGAAAATTTGAGAACTTTACAATTTTCTGCAGAAAATCTCCTGGGGTTAATTAATGATATTCTAGACTTTAATAAAATAGATTCCGGAAAACTGATTTTAGAGCGAGTACCTTTTGAGCCCAAGAATTTAATCAATAGGATTATTCATTCTTACAGTTACCAAACCCGAGACAAGGCTTTGGAAATTATTTATGAGCCTGACTTTTCTATTCCCAACACCCTTATTGGGGATCCCGTGCGAATTGCTCAGATTTTGAATAACCTGATTAGTAATGCGATTAAGTTTACAGACAAGGGATTTATTAAAATAATATTAGAACTGGTAGAAAAGGAAGAAGATCATGTAAACTTACGGTTTACAGTAAAAGATTCGGGAATAGGGGTTGCCCCAAGTAAGGTAGATAGTATTTTTGATGCTTTTACCCAGGCAAGTTCAGATACCACCAGGAAATATGGAGGAACGGGTTTAGGTCTGGCTATAGTGAAAAAGCTTACCAAATTATTTGGTACAGATATTCATCTGGAGTCCAAGTTGGGTGAAGGGTCCACTTTTTGGTTT
>NZ_CAXBOC010000268.1:0-7584 GCF_963976465.1 uncultured Cyclobacterium sp.
TATCCCCGAAATAAGTAATAAGCTGTTAATTTTCATAGTAAAAAAAGTCAATAAAACTCGAATCAAGTCATACAAATATACTAATAAAAAAAGTCTTTTTTCTACTTAATTAATCAGTAAAATAAAAAAATAGCAAATAATATTTTTCACAATTTAATTTATGGCCTTCAAATAGTAAAAAAGTCTTTTTATAAAATTATAATTATAAAAAAAAAAAATCTTAAAACCCTTTTTCCTCCAGCTTATTGTCCAAAGACAATGTCAAATTAGTCGCTGCCCGTTTAGGAACCTCTGGAAGGCTAAAATCCAAATCTGCCACCTTAATCACTTCATCAAATCCTGCCTTCTCTGCTCCATTTCCGGAAGTAATCAACCACACCTTTTTTCCTTGTCGACGGGCCAATTGAAGCAATTCATAACTTCCTTTGCCATCGGCAGACTGGTTGTCATACCTACCTTCCCCGGTAATTATCACATCTGCTGCTGCAATCTTTTGAGTCATTTCAATTTTCTCAAAGAAAAAATGGGCTCCTTGTGCCATCTTGGTAGGAAAAAAAGCACTTAAGCCAAGCGCTATACCTCCTGCTGCACCAAAACAAGCTTGGTCTTGAATTTCACTGCCTTTAGCTTTTTCAAAAAGTTGATAAACATTTTTTGCTGCCTCCACCAACATCGGTTGGGCTTCAGGTTTTATGCCTTTTTGAGGTCCGAACACCGGAATTGCACCTCTGTCACCAAAGAAAGGATTACTCACATCACAAAGGCATGTAAATGACAATTCAGGAAGTCTTTCTTTGATTTGTATAGCTGCGATTTTAGTTAAAAAGTTAGGACTAAAAAGGTCCAATTTATCCCCATGCTTGTCTAGAAATTGAACTCCTAAAGCAGCTAAAATTCCTGTTCCCATATCCACTGTCGCACTTCCTCCCAAGCCCAAAATGATATTTTTCGCTCCATTATCATAGGCTTTTCTAATCAATTCCCCGGTACCATAGGTACTACACTTCCAAGGATTCAACTCATTTGGCTTTAACCACTTGATCCCTGACACTGTGGAAACATCAAGGTAAGCAGAATCGGTAGCCGACTCGTAGCCATAAAATCCTTTTATAGGTCTTCCAATGGGATCACTGGCTACGGCATAATGCTTAGCCAAACCCAAATGTTGATTCAGGAGATAACAAGTCCCGTCACCACCATCCGCTATAGGGGCTGTTACTATATTGTGGTTTTCGTTCCTTCTTTGAATCAAGTCACGAATTATCTCTGAAGCCTCATCTGCTTCCAGGCTTCCTTTAAAGGCGTTAGGTGCGATCAACCAGTTCATTGCTTGTCCAAAATTTTCATCCTTTTAAAATAATCCTTTGTTGCGGCGATGACTTTCGGGGAAAGGTAAATCGCGGATAGCATGGTGGGGAAGGCCATAATAGCATATACCCCATCCACAAAACTCATGACGACTTTTAAAGAGGTCACCGCCCCTACTACAATGGTTATCAGATAAAAGTAATTGTAATAATCGGCTTTGTCTGCACCAAACAGGTAGTTAAAACACTTGTGCCCATAATAGGAGTAGGTAAACATTGTAGAAAGTGCAAATACCAAAACTGCTACCAGTAATATATATTTTCCTAAACCAGGTAATCCTTTTTCAAAGGCCGAGAGGGTTAGTAAAACACCGTCTTGTTCTCCGGACGTCCAAACTCCGGTTACCATTATCACCAATGCGGTTAAGGTACAAACCACTATAGTATCTATAAATGGCCCCAACATGGCAATCAGTCCTTCTCTTACAGGCTCATTGGTTCTGGAGGCTCCATGCACCATAGGTGCCGTGCCTATGCCGGCTTCATTGGAAAATGCAGCTCTCCTTGCTCCGGTAATAATCACCTGACCAACGGCTCCTCCCAGTACTGCTTTTCCGGAAAAAGCATCTTCGATTATGTGCCATAACATATCAGGAACAGCTCCCAAATTTTTATATAAAATCACAAATACCCCTAAAAAATACATGGTAACCATAAATGGTACAAGTCGCGAAGCTACCTTTGCTATTCTTTGTATACCCCCCAATATAACGATTGCCACCAATATCATCATAGTAATACCAATGATCCATCGGGTTGATTGACCGTAATCCAGTCCCCATGGCCTAAGCATCACCACTCGCAACACTTCCGTCAGCTGATTGGCCTGAAAAACTGCAAGCAACCCCATAATACCGGCCACACAAAAAATTACGGCTAGAAAGCGCCATTTCTTACCCATTCCTTCTTCAATAACATACATGGGGCCTCCCTGAATATGCCCTGATGAATCCTTTCCCCTGTACATGATGGCTAGTGTACAAGTGAAAAACTTTGTAGCCATCCCAACGAAAGCCGAAACCCACATCCAGAAAATAGCGCCTGGTCCTCCAGTACCTATCGCAAGGGCTACCCCACTGATATTTCCTAATCCCACGGTGGCTGCAATGGCTGATGACAAGGCTTGTAATGAGGTAATGTCCCCTGAGGCGTTGGGGTCATCGTATTTGCCACCTACTACTTTCATGGCATGTTTTAACCCCCTAAAAGGTATAAAACCTGAATAAACCAACATAAAAAATCCGCCCCCTGTCAATAATAACAACAAAGGGGTTCCCCATATCCAATTACTAAATGCTATGATATACTCTCCCAAACGTGATATAATTTTTTCTTGATACAATTGCCTTCAACTGCACAAAGTAATCAATAATAATCTAAACCAGAAAAAGGAAGGTAATATTCTAGACTGAGAGGCATTTGAATTTGTAATAGCATGAAATTACCTTCCGCAAAAAAATCTTAACCGTAGCAACCCCCTATAATAACCACTGAATTACTGACATTTGCAGAATCCCCATAAATAAGGCCAGATTAAAAAGTAAATTTTAAGAGGAAAAGACAATTTTAAGCCAATAAATGAATTTTGTTGGCTAGACTATTTAATGAATCTTTCTAATTTTGCACTCATTCTACTATTTCAAATGAAAATGACCCGTAAAAGCAAAACTATCGTTATCAAGATAGGTTCCAATGTACTAACCATGGAAAATGGAAGCCCTGACCTTAATCGCATGGCGGGTTTAGTAGACCAAATGGCCTTCCTTTTAGAAAAGGGTTTAAAGGTGATTTTGGTCTCCTCAGGTGCAGTAGCATTTGGAAGGAAATCGCTTTCTTTAATGCCCAAAACCGATGCAATCTCAAAAAAGCAAGTATGGGCAGCTTATGGACAAATAGAACTCATAGGGCAGTATAAAGAACTCTTTTCAAAGAAAGGACACCCCATTGCCCAACTTATGGTGACAAAGGAAGACTTTAGAGACAGAGCACATTATCTTAATATGAAAAATTGTCTGGATGGCTTATTAAAGAACAATGTGGTGCCGGTAATTAATGAAAATGACGCTGTGGCCATAACGGAATTGATGTTTACAGACAATGATGAATTGGCAGGTTTAGTAGCCGCCATGGTGGATGCTGACAGCTTGCTTTTACTAACCAATGTTGATGGCATCTACAAAGGACACCCATCAGACCCTTCTGCAGAGCTAATCACACATGTTGGCCAGAAAATGCCAAACTTGAGTCAATATATTTCTACCCACAAATCTTCCTTTGGGAGAGGAGGAATGCTTACAAAGATGACCATGGCCAAAAAGTCCGCCAACCTGGGTATTGAGGTACTGATAGCCAATGGCAAGAAAAACGATGTATTAGTTGCCTACTATAACAAAACACTGCAATGCACGTACTTTGAGCCCGGTAAAATCAAGGACAATCATAAAAAATGGATCGCCCATAGTGACAACTATTCCAAAGGAGAAGTTACCATCAATGAAGGTGCTAAAACGGCTCTATTGTCCGACAAAATCACAAGCTTGTTACCCGTTGGTATATCAAAAATAAAAGGAGATTTCTTAAAAGGGGACATCATACGCATCGTTGACCCTTCAGGCATAAGGCTTGGTTTGGGTAAAGCCGAGTACAATGCCATTACCGCCAATGAGAAAATTGGGCTTAGCGGACAAAAACCATTGGTACATTATGATTACCTTTACATTTCTGACTTAAATTAATACCCATTCAGGTATAAAAAATATTTCTTATGACCAATCAGGAAGACCTATTTGTAAAAACTCTGGCCGCAAGCAGAGAGCTTTCTTTGCTATCAGAAGATAAAATTAACAAAATATTAGATGATTTGGCGATGGCAGCCATCAAATACACTCCGGAAATTTTGGATGCCAATCAGGAGGATTTAGACCGAATGAATCCCAATGACCCTAAATATGACAGACTTAAATTAACTGAAGAAAGGTTAGAAGGAATCGCTAGTGACCTTATCAACGTAGCCAAACTGGATTCCCCACTTGAAGAAATAATATCAGAAAAAACCCTGAACAATGGTCTGGTACTTAAAAAAATTAGGGTTCCTATTGGTGTCATTGGCATTATTTATGAATCCAGGCCCAATGTTACTTTCGACGTCTTTAGCTTGTGTCTAAAAACCGGAAATGCTCTTGTTCTCAAAGGAGGATCGGATGCCTATGCATCCAACTCATGTATTGTAAAGGTCATTCATAAAGTCCTCAAAAAAAACAAAGTATCTACTGATATTGTCAGCCTTCTTCCCGCAGGGAGAGAAGCTGCCAAAGCATTATTGCAGGCCGTCGGTTTTGTCGATATGATCATTCCAAGAGGAAGTCAGGGGCTTATCAATTATGTAAGGGAACATTCCAAAGTACCTGTGATAGAGACTGGAGCCGGTATTGTACATACCTATTTTGACCAGTCGGCCAATCTAGAAAAGGGCACTGAAATCATTTGCAATGCTAAAACCAGGAGAGTTAGTGTCTGCAATGCACTCGATTGTTTATTGGTACACCAAAGTCGTATAAGCGACTTGGAAGCAATGACCGTGCCATTGGCAAAGAAAGAGGTGACCATATTTGCAGACCCTCAAGCCTATAAAGAATTGGAAGGGAAATATCCTGAAAACCTTTTGCATCAAGCAAAGCAAGAGCACTTTGGTACAGAGTTTCTTTCCATGAAAATGTCTCTAAAAATTGTCTCTGACACCACAGAAGCCTTGGAACACATCGCTAAGTATAGCAGTAAACACAGTGAAGCGATTATTGCAGAAGATGACCAAACCATCAATCATTTTCTAAAGGCGGTAGATGCCGCAGCTGTATATGCGAATGCTTCCACTGCTTTTACTGATGGAGCTCAATTTGGCCTTGGGGCGGAAATAGGGATAAGCACTCAAAAATTACATGCCAGAGGGCCTATGGCTTTGGAAGAAATGACCTCTTACAAATGGATTATCAAAGGAAAGGGTCAGGTTAGAAATTAATTCCATACAAGGAATATTTATTGCTGCTTGATAAATGAATGGGAATTGAAGGATGTTGTTTATTTCAACGTTCTTTAATTCCTTTTTTTATACGTGAAAAACTACTATTTTTTATCAAGTCATTATATAGGTCAATCTTAAGTATTTATTAAACTTTCTTCATACTTGGGACGCTAAAAATCCGCTTCCAACCAGCTACCAGTAATTTTATTTTAACATTTAAATATACATTCGGGTTTGAAATATATACTTACTTTTCAATTGCTAAGAATTTCCTAAATCTAATACGAATTTATAAAGAGCAATTAGGGTATTTGCGTTAATCTGTGCTTAAATTTCATTAAAAGCTTCTTGGTTAATTTATTTAAAAGAATAAATGGCCTTAATTTTGAGACCGAAAAAGAGGAATAATAAGAAAACCAAATTTAGGGTGATGTTTTAAACTTAAATAAGAAAAATTTAAGTAAGCTGATTTGGCTGCTAATCAATATTAAATGTCAATTTTCTTACTGAGCTTCAGCAAAAGGCATTTTCTCTAGCCCTTTATAACCAAACTTATTAAAACTAATGTGTTTTAATAATTAAAACCTATGATCAAAAATTTTAAAACTTGGGCATTTAGCGATTCGTCTGTTCAAAACTCTTTGGGGAATAATTTTAGTCAAAAACGAATGGCATTATTTAAAAATCAACTTCAAAAGTTACAAAAGCCTATAAAAATACTAGATGTAGGAGGTTATGAAGAATTTTGGGTAAATGCAGGCTTAGCCAATGTTCAAGGTATTCAAATCACCATATTGAATTTAGAGGCGGGAATATCAAATTATACTAACTTTGAAATTGTCAAAGGAGATGGTACAAATTTATCAGCTTACAAAAACAACTCCTTTGATATTGGTTTTTCCAATTCAGTAATTGAACACCTTTACAACAGGGCGCAACAAAAGAAGATGGCAGAGGAAATAGTTAGAGTGGGCCGGTATCATTATGTCCAAACTCCTAACAAATTTTTTATCATAGAACCGCATTATTTACTGCCATATTTCCAGTTTATTCCAAAAAGCATCAGATTTTCTATCCTGACAAAAACTAAATTTAGCAGGTTTAAAAAATGGTCTTCGAACGAGGCTCAACAGTACCTCGATGAAATTCTTTTACTGTCAGGAAAAGATATGAAGGAACTTTTTCCTGACAGTAAGTTAACCAAAGAAAAATTTATGGGAATGACCAAATCTTTCGTCGTTCACAATTTTGAAAATTGATGGGTTAAAGAATTAAAAAGTATAAACCATTGTATTTTTATAGTACTTAATTCTTTTATCCTATATAAACCATTAATTGTTAGAATTTAAAGTGTTGAAATATTTGACTTTCCAAACATACCTTTATATGTTTGTATAAATGCATTTCAAATACATATTTTTGAAACACAGACCAAAATTTGCATTAACACATCGTAATAACCCTTAGTCAAATTAACCGGAGTAAAAAACACTCTACCTGGCTGAGAAAAGAGATTTTCTAAAATTAAACTTTGTTTTGGAGAATTTGGAGGGTGGTTCATCTCAAATTTGAAATACTTTTTCTTTTACAGAATAGCATATAAAGAAGCCAACACAAATAACTCAGAAATATTAAAATTATGGGAAGCAAGGAATTATTGATGGTTAGCAGGGTTATAATGATTTGTTTAGGAGGAATAATTTTAATGGGTTATACCGTCAAAATTGGTGATAAAAGCCCCGCTCCTCCCCTAGGTCCTGCTGTCACCGCCTTGATTTTAGTCAATGCCGATACGGATCAGGATATAGCTATCATAAAAAATAATGATGTATTCAATTTAAAAGAAATAGGTACTTCAAATCTCAACATTAGAGCTGAGGTAGAAGATGGGGCAGAAAGTATAATTTTTGATTACCAAGGAAATACAAATTATAGAACAGAGAATCATCCTGTCTATGCGATTGGAGGAGACATAAGTAATGATTACAATCCCTGGAATCCTGTATTAGGACCTAACACACTTGGGGCCACAGCTTATTCAGGGGACAATGGTTCTGAGCTCGCAGGGCCTTCTCTGACAATAAATTTTGAGGTTATAGAAGAAGAAGTAGAGGAAGAGGTAGAGGAAGAAGAAGAGGTAGAGGAGCTGGTCTACCCAGCTGTAGTTCGAATCAATAGCGGTGGTCCTGAAGTATCTTT